>DATMKB010000435.1:0-8856 GCA_035553635.1 Mycobacteriales bacterium | reverse complement strand
TCGACCCTGGGGCTCGACGTCGCCCGGTCGGCGTCGATCAAGCACGGCCACCCGGCGGCCATCTTCAGCCTGGAGATGAGCAAGACCGAGATCACCATGCGCCTGCTGTCCGCCGAGGCGCGCGTGCCCCTGCACCACATGCGCAGCGGCACCATGACCGACGACGACTGGACGCGCCTGGCCACCCGCATGGGCGAGGTCTCCGAGGCGCCGCTGTTCATCGACGACAGCCCGAACCTCACGATGATGGAGATCCGCGCCAAGGCCCGGCGGCTCAAGCAGCGGCACCGGCTGTCGCTGCTCGTCATCGACTACCTGCAGCTCATGAGCGGCAACAAGCGCGCCGAGAGCCGCCAGCAGGAGGTCTCCGAGCTGTCCCGGTCGCTCAAGCTGCTCGCCAAGGAGCTGGAGATCCCGGTCATCGCGATGAGCCAGCTCAACCGCGGCGCCGAGCAGCGCACCGACAAGCGCCCGCAGCTGTCCGACCTGCGCGAGTCCGGCTCGATCGAGCAGGACGCCGACATGGTCATCCTGCTGCACCGCGAGGACGCCTACGAGAAGGAGAGCCCCCGCGCCGGCGAGGCCGACTTCATCGTCGCCAAGCACCGCAACGGGCCCACCGACACCATCACCGTGGCCTTCCAGGGCCACTACAGCCGGTTCGTCGACATGAGCCCGGCCTGACCCTCCCTCCGGGGGAGGAGCGGCTCAGAAGGTGCCGCCGAGCCCGAGCCCCGCGTACTCGACGACGTGGTAGCGGAGCTCCTCCCCGGCCGGCCAGGTGACGCCGCCGTCGAAGTCGTACTCGCCGTTGGCGGGCTGCAGCCGGAACCCGGCGGAGGTCGTCTCGCTGTCCCCCGACCGGCGCTCGAAGGCGATCTCGCACAGCACGGTGATGTCGCCCTCCAGCTCGCAGGACGTCACGGTCCACCGCCGGCTCGGGAAGCCGCTCACCTCCCGGGCGATCTCCCGCTCCGGAGCGCGGAGCGTGGACAGGTCGCCGGTCTGCAGGGCCACCACGAACTCGCAGAGGGCCGCGTCGACCTCGGAGGTGGAGCAGGTGGGGTCGACGACCGGGACGGGCGGCGCGGTCGAGACGCGGTCCTCGACGAGCTTGTCGAGCACGCGCGAGAGGAAGGTCGCCATGTGGTCGCGCCGCACGGGCGCGGCCGGTGAGTACGTGCGCGTCCCGGTGCCGGCGGCGAACCCGGCGGCGGCAGCCTTGTCGATGGCGGCCTGGTGCGTGCTCGTGCTGTCGTCGTCGAAGGCGTCCGGGCCGGCCGGCAGCACCGTGCCGGTGCGCTTCTCGAACGCCCGCACCAGGAACGCCGCCATCTGGTCGCGGCGGACGACCTCCAGCGGTGCGTAGGTCCGGCCTCCGCGCCCGCTGACCACCCCGTACGCGGCGAGCGCGTTCGTCGCGGCCTCGTGGGTCGTGCCGTCGTCGTCGTCGAAGGCGTCCGGCGGCGAGGACGGCAGGGTCCCGCCGCTGCGCACCACGAGCCGGGCGAGGAACGTCGCCATCTGCCCGCGGGTGACCCCCCGGGCCGGGGCGTACCGGTCCTCGGTCGTGCCCTGCGCGATGTCCCAGTGGTAGACGCAGTCGACGCCGCGGCGGTGCGCGCTGTCGTCGAGGACGTCGAAGAACCGCGCCGGCGGCGTGGTGGTCGGGCAGGCGTCCTCGATGGTGCGGGGGGCGGCGGCCGCCCCCGCCGTCGGGACCAGCGCGAGGGCCAGGGCGAGCACGGGGACGAGGCAGCGGCGCACGGAGGTCCTCCGGGTCGGGGCGGGGATCACGAGCAGTACTCGGCCATCTCGAGGGTCGAGGCCGTCATGGCGCTCACGGTGTCGACCGACCCCGTCCCGTCGACGAAGAGCACCAGTGCGCGTCCGGTGCCGTCGGACACCACCCACGCGCGGCCGGGGTCGCCGTGCATGACGTCGAGCTGCCGCGCCTGCGCCTCGGGGTAGGCCGCGCGGAGCTGCGCCTCGCTGCTGCCGACGCCGACGCCGCGAGCGGCCCGGGTGCGGGGGTCGGTCGAGCCCCAGTACGAGCCGGTGCCGAGGACGAACACGCGGCCGTCGTCGACCGACAGCAGCACGCCGACGTCGCCGCCCGGGCCGGTCCAGGTCTGCGAGCGGCAGTACGGGCCGGTGGAGTCCTCGGTCCGGTGCAACCCGGCGGCGGTCAGCCGCTGCGCCACCTCGGTGGCGGTCATGCGGACCGTGGCGGCGCCGAGCGCCCCAGGAGCGAAGGAGGGTGGCGCCGGCGGCGGGCTGCCGTGGCCGTCCTCGACGAGCCGGTCGAGCAGGCGGGACAGGAAGGTCGCCATCTGGTCCCGGCGGACGGTGCCCCGGGGCAGGTACGTGCGCGGGGCCGTCCCGCCGGCCAGGCCCGCCGCGGCGGCGCGGTCGATGTTGGCCTCGTGGCGGTTGCCGGCGTCGTCGTCGAAGGCGTCCGGACCGTCGGGCAGCGGCGTGCCGGCCCGGGTCCGGTAGGCGCGCACGAGGAAGGTCGCCATCTGGTCGCGGGTCACCGCGACGGCCGGGGAGTACGTGCGCGGACCCGTGCCCGTGACGACCCCCGCGGCCGCCAGGGCGTTGATCGCCGCCTCGTGCGTCGTGCCGTCGTCGTCGTCGAAGGCGTCCTCGCCGGGCGCCAGCTGCCCGCCGGTCCGCAGCACGACCCGGCTGACGAAGGCGGCCATCTGCGCGCGGGTGACCGTCCCGGTCGGCGCGTACCGCCGGGGGGCGGTGCCCTGGGTGACGTCCCAGTGCACGACGCAGTCGACGCCGCGGGCGTGCGTCGCCGTCGGCGCGACGTCGTCGAAGGGCGCGGCCGGGAGCCCCGGGGCGCAGGCGTCCCCGACGTCGCGCGGCTCCGCGGACGCCGCTGCAGCAGGGACGAGGACGACGGCAGCGGCGAGCGCCGTCAGGGCGGTGCGGACGGGCACGGAGGGTGTCCTCTCGGAGCAGGTGGCCGGACCGTAGGGGGCCCCGGCGGCGCCGTCCATGGGCACCGGTCCCCCGTTCTGCCCCTCGGTGTCCGGACTGGGCGCACGTCGAACACCCCCGAACGCGTAGCGCCGTCCCTGCGAGGTGGGCGCCTGGCACGGTGCGTCCGCAGCACCGGCACGGCCGGGAGGAGGGGAGGAAGGCACGTGATGACCACACGGCGGGGCGTCGACCCCAGCGGCATCGCGACCCGGGCGGAGTTCGCGGCCCAGTTGACGGTGCTGCGCGAGCGCGCCGGCCTCTCGGCCCGCGAGCTCGCCCGGTCGGCCGGAGTCCCGCTGGCGACGGTCGGGGGGTACCTGTCCGGCCGGCACCTCCCGACGGCCGCCTCTCGCGACGTCCTCCTGCGCGTGCTCGACGCCTGTGGGGTCGGCTCGGAGGACGCCGACGACTGGATCGACGCGGCCGGGCGGGCCCGGCGCAACGGCCGGCCGTCGTCCCGCGCGCGGGACGACGCCGCGCGCTGACCCGCGCGAGCACCCCCGCGGGAGCCCGCGGCGTCGTACGGTCCGGCCGTGACCGGAGCACGCACCGCCCCCGACCCGGCGGCCATCGGCGACAAGGACGCCTTCGCCGCCGCGCTCACAGCGCTGCGCGAGAACGCCGGGCTGTCGGTCCGCGACCTGGCCCGTCGCAGTGACGTCCCCCTGGCGACCGTCGGGGGCTACCTCTCGGGCAAGCACCTGCCGCAGGCATCGTCCCGGGACGTGCTGGCTCGGGTCCTCACCGCGCTCGGGGTCGAGGACGACGCGCAGGTGCAGGCCTGGCTGGACGCCGCCGCACGCGCCCGACGGGCGCACGCACCGCGGGTCGACGACGCCCAGGCGCCCTACCGCGGACTGGCGCCGTACGGCCCTGAGGACGCCGACTGGTTCTTCGGCAGGGACGCGCTCGTGGCCCGGCTCCGCGCGCTCGTCGTCGCCGGGGGGCCGGTCGTCGTGCTCGGCGCGTCCGGCTCGGGCAAGTCGTCGGTGCTCAGGGCCGGGCTGGTGCCCGCGCTGCGCGCCGAGGGCTGGACCGCCGACGTCGTCAGTCCTGGAGACGACCCCCTCTCCTCCTTGCCGGCGGCGGTCCCGGGAGCGCGTCACCTCCTCGTCGTCGACCAGCTCGAGGAGCTCTTCGCACTGCCGGACGAGACGGTGCACGCCGTCGCGCGCGTGCTGCTCGAGCGCGCGGCCGCCGGTCCGGTCGTCCTCGCGGTCCGGGCGGACTTCTTCGCGCGCCTCACCGCGGTCCCGGCACTGCTCGATGCGGTGCAGAAGGCCCAGGTCGTGGTCGGGCCCCTGCGGCCGGACGAGCTGCGCGCCGTGGTGGTGGAGCCGGCGAGGCGGGCCGGTCTCGAGGTGGAGCCCGCGCTCGTGGAGCTGGTCCTGCGGGAGGTCGCCGGGGCCTCGTCGGGAGCGCTGCCGCTGCTGTCGCACGCCTTGCGCACGGCCTGGCGGCGGAGCACCGGGAGGCGGCTCACCGTGGGGGACTACGCCGCCGTGGGCGGCATCGAGGGTGCGCTGCTGGGCACCGCCGAGAAGGTGTGGGCGGACCTCGACACCGCGGAGCAGGCGGCCGCGCGCGCACTCCTGCTGGCACTGGTCCGCCTGGTCGACGGGGTGGCCGTCGCCCGCCGCCACGTGCCGCTCGCTGGGCTGCTCGAGAGCCCGGGAGCGCAACCTGCTCTCGAGGCGCTCGTGGACGCCCGGCTCCTCACCGTGAGCGACGGGCAGGTGGAGCTGGCGCACGAGGCGCTCCTGCGGGCCTGGCCTCGGCTCGCCGCCTGGGTCGAGGAGGAGAGTGCGGGCCTGCGCACGCGCGGACTGCTGGACGACGCAGCCCGCGCCTGGGCCGCCCACGGTCGCGACGAGGGCCTGCTGCTGCGGGGAGCGCTGCTCGCCGGCCTCGTCGACTGGCGGGGCGGCGCGGGTGCGTCCGCGGTGCTGTCGCCGGACGAGCAGGCGCTGCTCGACGTCAGCACCGCGCACGCCGAGCGCGAGCAGCAGCGCGAACGGCGCCGTGCGCGTGACCTGCGGAGACTGAGCACGGCGCTCGCGGTGCTCCTGGTCGTCGCCGTCGCGCTCGGCGCCGTGTCGGTGCGCCAGACGCAGCAGCAGACGCAGCTGCGCGAGCGCGCCGACTCCCGGCAGCTGGCCGGTCAGGCCGAGCGGCTGCGCGACGTCGACCCCGCGCTGGCAGGCCGACTGGCCCTGGCGGCCTGGCAGACGGCCCCGACGTCGGAGGCACTGGCCAGCCTGCTCGCTGCGGCCGCCGGGCCGCACGCGGTCCGCCTGCTCGCCGGGGAGTCGGCGCAGCAGGCCGTCGCCGTCTCCCCCGACGGCAGCCGTGTGGCCAGCGTGGGCGCTGACGCCGTCGTGCACCTCTGGGACGGCGCCGGCACGCGGCTCGGCGGGCCGGCCCCGGCGGGGGACGCCACGTTGTTCGCCGCCGCCTTCAGCCTCGACGGGGAGGTCCTCGTGTCGGCGGGTGCCGGTCGCGAGGTGCTGCGCTGGCGCGTGGTCGAGGACGGCCTCGCGCCGCTACCCGCCCTGACCGGTCCTGCCGGGACGGTCTACGCCCTCGTCCCGCTCCCCGACGGACGGCTCGCGGCCAGCACCTCCGACGGTGCCGTGTGGCTCTGGGACGCCGCCGACTGGACCGGCACGGCCGCCGGGACCGGCACCGCGCTGCCGGTGTCGGCGGCGGCTGTGCAGGGCCTGGCCGCCGGTCCTGACGGCACCGTGCTGGCTGCGGTGGACGCGGCGGGTGGCGTTGCGGTGATCTCGTTGCAGGGCAGTGCGTCGGTCGTGGCGCGCGGCGCCGACCCCTCAGGAAGCACGTACTACGCGGCCGCCGTCGGCGCCGACGGGACCGTGTACGCGGGAAGCCGTGACAGCACGGTCCACCGCTACGCCCGCGACGGCGCCACGCTCACGGCCCTCCCGCCGCTCGAGGAGCCGACGAACTGGGTGCTCGCCCTCGCGGTCAGCCCGGACGGCCGTGCCCTGGCTGGTGCCTCCTCGGACCAGCAGGTGCGGGTCTGGGACACCGGCACCGGAGCACTGCTCGCCGTCCTGCCGCACGCCGGCCCGGTCACGGGCGTCCGGTGGGACGGCGGCCGCCGCCTGGTGACCGCCGGCACGGACGGCACCGTGCGGCTCTGGGACTGGCCGCCGCCCGGCGTGGGCGGAGCCGCCGGGGCGGCGTTCAGCGCCCGCTTCGGCCCGCAGGCCCGCTGGGCCGCGACCGCCGCCAACGACGGCCTGCGGCTGCTCCCGCTGCGCGACGGCCTGCCGACGGGCGGCCCTCCCCTGGTCGTGCCCGTGCCGGAGGGGTCGGCGAGGGCGACCGGCACCTTCGACGTGGCCGCCGACGGGCGCACCGGGGCTCTGGGCACCGCCGACGGCGCGGTGCACGTCGTGGCCCTCACCGGCACGCCCCGGGTGGTCGCCACGCTGCGCGAGCCCTCGGACTTCATCGAGTCCGTGGCCGTGTCGCCGGACGGCCGGCTGCTCGCGGCCGGGAGCGACGACACGCGCACCTACCTCTACGACCTGCCCGGGCGGCGCTTGCTGTCCGTGGTCGAGGGCCCCCAGAACTACGTCTACTCGGTGAGCTTCTCCTCCGACGGCGCCACCCTCGTCGTGGGCAGCGTCGACGGCACGGCTCGGCTGTACGACGTCCGGGAGCCGGCGACGCCGCGTCCTGTCGGCCAGCCCGTCCGGGACGCCCGGGGCTACGTGTACACGGCCACCCTGTCGCCGGACGGCAGGACGCTCGCCGTCGGCGGCGACGACAAGCGCCTGCGGCTGTACGACGTGACCGACCTCGCGGCCCCCCGCCTGCTCGGGACGGTGGCCGCGACCGGCACCGTCGTGTCGACGGCTTGGCACCCCGACAGCCGGCGTCTGGCCGCCGGGACGAGCTCCGGCGGCGTCGCGGTCGTCCAGTCGTCGCCGCGCGGCCCCCGCACACTGACCGAGCTCCCTGCGTCGGAGGCCGCCGTCAACGCTGTGGCCTGGTCGCCGGACGGGACGCTGCTCCTGACCGGCGGCGCCGACCGCACGACCCGGGTCTGGGCGATGGGACCGCGCGCCGCGACCGCCCGCATCTGCGCCGGCGGCGGCGAGGCGCTCACCGCGGAGGAGTGGCGCCGGTACGCCCCCGAGCTGCCCTTCCCGCGGTTGTGCGGCTGACGGTCGAGCGCCGCCGGCACCCGGTGCGCGGAGTGCCGGGTCGCCGGACTCGTGGCGCGTTCGGGAGTGTCCTGACTTGTTCGGAGGCGGCGGCAGCGGTCGGGACGGGGCGTGCGTGCAGACGCAGCCCCCGCGACCGGCATCTGTGCAGGCCAGGGCCCCTGCGCACCGGGACGAGGCGCGTGGCGCCGGGACGCTAGGCGCGCGACGAGCGCCCGTCGATGGGCAGTTGTGCCCGTCCGGGCCCGCAGACAGGACGGGTCCGCCGCCTTAGTGTCCCGCCGTCCGGTTCGGGGGGAGCCGGCGAGCATCGCTGGGGGGTCGAGGTGCAGGACGCGCTCACCCCTTCGGTGGTTGCTCCTCCCGTGCGGGTCGGCACCGCGACGCACCGGGGCCTGCACCGCAGGGTCAACGAGGACAGCGTGCTCGCCCGGTGCGGGGTCTACGCCGTCGCCGACGGCATGGGCGGCCACGCCGCCGGCGACGTCGCCAGCGCCATCACCGTCGAGGAGCTCGCCGCGCTCGACGCCAGCGGCCTCGACGTCGACGCGGTGACGGCGGCGCTCGACCGGGCGCACGCCCGCGTCCTGGGCCTGGCGTCGGACGGCCGGCCGGGTGCCGGCACGACCGTCACCGCGCTCGTCGGCGTCGAGCAGGCCGGCGTCCCGTACTGGCTCGTCGCGCACCTGGGCGACTCCCGCGCCTACCTGCTCAGCGACGGCGTCCTGCGCCAGGTGAGCGTCGACCACTCCGTCGTGCAGGAGCTCGTCGACGCCGGCCGGCTGTCTCCCGACGAGACCCGCTCGCACCCGCAGCGCCACGTCGTCACCCGTGCCGTCGGGGGCCCCGAGGGGCTCGAGCCGGACTTCTGGCTCCTGCCCTCGGTGGAGGGCGACCGCCTCGTCCTGTGCTCCGACGGCCTCACGGCCGAGGTCCCCGACGCGCGCATCACCGAGGTCCTGCTGGCCCACCCGGACCCGCAGGCCGCGGCGGACGCCCTGGTGCAGGCGGCCCTCGACGCCGGTGGCCACGACAACGTCTCGGTCGTCGTCGTCGACGTGCACGGGCCGGCGACCGCCGCCGGCACGCGGCCGCGGGCGACGGCGGAGGACCTCCCGGCCGGCGTCGAGGACACCGTGCCGCGACCCGCGGAGGACGCGCGATGACCGCTGTGCACCACGTGCCGGGAGACGGCACCGCGCTCGTCGGGCCCCGCGCGGTCCTCCTGCTGGACGGCGTCCCCGAGGTCGAGGGCCTCTGGCCGCTCGTCCGGGACGGCGCGGACCTCGACGCGCTGCTCGCGGCCCTGCTCGAGCAGGGGCTCCGCGCGCTGGGGTCCTTCGCGCTGCTGCACGACGACCGGCTGGTCCTGCGCGGCACCGCCACGGCGGAGGACGCCGCGGGCGAGGCGCTGAGCGCCGGCGGTGCGGCGACCTGGGCCGAGCACCCGGTCCCCGGCGAGGTCGCGCTGGCGCTGCAGGGCGACGCCGCCCGCGCGCCGCTGCTGCCGCTGGTGGCCGGCGTGGTGCGCGCGGCGCGCGTGGCCGTCGGGACCGCCGGCACCGTGCCGCCGGCGGTCGAGGACCGCGCGCCCGTGCCGGTCGCCGTGCCGGACCCCGCGCCGCCGGCACCGGTGCCCGCGCAGCCGGTGACCGCCGGC
>DATMKB010000434.1:0-6208 GCA_035553635.1 Mycobacteriales bacterium | reverse complement strand
TTCGAGGGCAAGGCGCTGTTCCAGATGAAGTTCTACGCGCTCGTGCTCTGGCGCCTGCGCGGGACGCCGCCCCGGCTGCTGCAGCTCATGTACCTCGGCGACCGCGAGGTGCTGCGCTACGCACCGGACGAGGCCGACCTGCTCGCCGTCGAGCGCAAGCTGCTGGCCCTGTGGCAGGCCGTCGAGCGCGCGACCGCCGCGCAGGACTTCCGGCCCCGCCGCAGCAAGCTGTGCGACTGGTGCTCCCACCAGGCGCTGTGCCCGGAGTTCGGCGGCACGCCGCCGCCCTTCCCGGCCCGGGTCCCCGGTCCGGACGAGCTGCTCCCCCACCAGCAGCGGGCCGCCGACCGGCGCGCACCGGGGGTGACGGAGGGCCCCGCAGCAGGCAGGATGGCCGGTGCCCGGCCCGAGCCGGCGACCGCCCAGGAGACCGCGTGACCCTCACCGAGCAGCCGCCCGTCGAGACGGCCCCTGCGGCCGCGGAGGCCGTGGCGCCTGCCTCCCGCAGCCTGCACCTGCCGCTGCCGCCCTCCTTCGACACCGTCGAGGAGGAGCGCGCGCACCGCAAGGCCAAGCTCGCCGCGGCGTTCCGCATGTTCAGCAAGGCCGGCCTCGACGAGGGCGTCGCCGGCCACATCACCGTGCGCGACCCCGAGTTCCCCGACTCCTACTGGGTCAACCCGTTCGGCATGCACTTCAGCATGATCCGCAGCTCCGACCTCGTCCGGGTCGACCACGCCGGCGAGGTCGTCGAGGGTGACCGCGCGGTCAACGCCGCGGCGGTCGCGATCCACTGCGCCGTGCACGCCGCCCGGCCCGACGTCGTCGCGGCGGCGCACGCGCACGGTCCGTACGGCAAGACGCTGTCCTCGCTCGACATGACGGTCGAGCCGCTCACCCAGGACGCCTGCGCCTTCTACGACGACATCGGCACCTACGCCGACTACCGCGGCGTCGTGCTGTCCAGCGAGGAGGGCGAGCGCATCGCCCGGGCGCTCGGCGACAAGAAGGCCGTCATCCTGCGCAACCACGGGATGCTCACGGTCGGCGAGACGGTCGACAGCGCCGCCTGGTGGTTCCTCACCCTCGAGCGCACCAGCCAGTCGCAGCTCATGGCCTACGCCGCGGCCGCCGGCCACGGCTCCAAGCCGGTGCAGATCGACCCGGACGAGGCCCTCGCCACCCGCGGCCAGGTCGGGTTCGAGCTGGCCGGCTGGTTCCAGTTCCAGCCGATCTGGGAGCGCATCTCCCGCGACAACCCCGACCTGTTCGACTGACCCCGCGGTCCGACCGGCTCCGGGTCAGGGGGCGGCGAGCGCCGCCAGGTCGTCGACGCCGACGTCCTCGAGCGAGCGGACCACCCGGCGCCGCGGCGCCGGGCCGATCTCGACGCCCGCGACGCTCGGCACCGCGACGACCGCGCAGCCGGCCGCCGTGCCGCTCGCGACGCCGGTCGGCGAGTCCTCCAGCACGACGCACCGCGCGGGGTCGGCCCCGAGCCGGGCGGCCGCCGTCAGGTAGGGCTCGGGGTCGGGCTTGCCCCGCGCCACCTCGTCGCCGCCGATCGTCACGGCGAACGGTCCCGCGCCGGTCGACAGCACCGCGTCGACGAGCACCCGGAACGACGACGACACCAGCGCGCACGGCACGCCGGCGCCGGCGAGGTCGGCGAGCAGCGCCCCGGCACCGGGCTGCAGGGGCAGCGGCTCGGCGAGGAACAGCGCGACGACCTTGCTGAGCAGCAGGCGCCCCGCGGTCTGCACCTCCTCCGGCGTCTCCGGCACGCCGAAGTGCTGCAGCAGCAGCGGCACGGCGGCGTCGAGCCGGGTGCCGACGATGGCGGCCTTGGCCGCCGGCGTGAACACCGACCCGTAGTGGGCCGCGAGGTCGTGCTCGGCGACCGTCCACAGCGGCTCGGTGTCGACGAGCAGGCCGTCCATGTCCCACAGGACGGCGTCGGGGAGCGCCGTCACCGGGCGTTGAAGTACGTCGCCTCGGGGTGGTGCACGACGATCGCGCTCGTCGACTGCTCCGGGGTGAGCTGGTGCTCCTCCGAGAGCTCGACGCCGATGCGCCGCCAGTCGAGCAGCTCCTCGAGCTGCACCTGGTCCTCGACGTTCGGGCAGGCCGGGTAGCCGAACGAGTACCGGGCGCCGCGGTAGTCCTGCTTGCCGATCATCGCGGCGACGTCGCCGCTGTCGTCGCCGGCGATGCCGAGCTCGGCGCGCACCCGGGCGTGCCACATCTCGGCGAGCGCCTCGGTGAGCTGCACCGACAGGCCGTGCAGCTCGAGGTACTCGCGGTAGGCGTTGCGGGCGAACAGCTCGGCGGTGACGTCGGAGACGTGCGAGCCCATGGTGACGACCTGGAAGGCGACGACGTCGGTCTCCCCGGAGTCCTCGGCCCGGAAGTAGTCGGCCAGGCACAGGTGCCGGTCGCGCCGCTGCCGCGGGAAGCTGAAGCGGCAGCGCTCGTTCCCGGTCTCCGGGTCGAGCACGAGCAGGTCGTCGCCCTTGCTCACGGCCGGGTAGTAGCCGTGGACGACGGCGGCCTGGACGATGCCCTCGCTCTGCACCCGCGACAGCAGCTCGCGCAGCCGGGGCCGGCCCTCGGTCTCGACGAGCTCCTCGTAGGAGGGCCCCGCGCCGCCGCGGGCGCCGCGCAGGCCCCACTGCCCGAGGAACAGCGCCCGCTCGTCGAGCCAGCCGCTGTAGTCGGCCAGCGCGATGCCCTTGCTGACCCGCGAGCCCCAGAACGGCGGCACCGGCACGGGGACGTCGGCGGCGACGTCGCTGCGGGACGGGACCTCGACGTCCTCCTCCCGCTCGCGACGGGCCTCGGCGATGGCGCGCGACCGGGCGTGCCGGGCACGGCGCTCGGCGTCCTTCTCGGCCTCGGCGGCGCTCTGCTCGGCGGGCACCTCGCCCCGCTTGACCGCCATGACGCGGTCCATGAGCCGCAGCCCCTCGAAGGCGTCGCGGGCGTAGTGCACCTCACCGTCGTAGACCTCGGCGAGGTCCTGCTCGACGTAGGCGCGCGTGAGCGCGGCGCCGCCGAGCACCACGGGGTAGCGCCCGGCGACCCCGCGGGAGTTCATCTCCTGCAGGTTCTCCTTCATGACCACCGTCGACTTGACGAGCAGCCCGCTCATCCCGATGACGTCGGCCCGCGACTCCTCCGCGGCCTCGAGGATCGCGCTCACCGGCTGCTTGATGCCGATGTTCACGACGTCGTAGCCGTTGTTGGAGAGGATGATGTCGACGAGGTTCTTGCCGATGTCGTGCACGTCGCCCTTGACGGTGGCGAGCACGATGCGGCCCTTCCCGTCGGCGCCCTCGACCTTCTCCATGTGCGGCTCGAGGTGCGCGACCGCGGTCTTCATGACCTCGGCGCTCTGCAGCACGAACGGCAGCTGCATCTGGCCGGAGCCGAAGAGCTCGCCGACCTCCTTCATGCCGTCGAGCAGGAGGTCGTTGACGATGTCGAGCGGCGCGAGGCCCTGGGCCATGGCGGCCTGCAGGTCGGCCTCGAGGCCGTTCTTCTCGCCGTCGACGATGCGGCGCTTGAGCCGCTCCTCGAGCGGCAGCTCGAGCAGCGCGTCCAGCCGCGAGCCGGCGGAGGCCTGCGCGTCGACGCCCTCGAAGAGCTCGAGGAACGCCGTCAGCGGGTCGTAGTCCTCCCGGCGGCGGTCGTGGACGAGGTCGAGGGCGACCTCCCGCTGCTCGTCCGGGATCCGGCTCATCGGCAGGATCTTCGAGGCGTGCACGATCGCGCTCGTCAGGCCCGCCTGCTGGCACTCGTGCAGGAAGACCGAGTTGAGCACCTGCCGCGCGGCGGGCTTGAGGCCGAACGAGATGTTCGACAGGCCGAGGGTCGTGCCGACCTCGGGCCGGCGCTCCTTGAGCAGCCGGATCGCCTCGATCGTCTCGATGCCGTCGCGGCGCGACTCCTCCTGCCCGGTGCCGAGGGTGAAGGTCAGGCAGTCGACGAGGACGTCGCTCTCACGCATGCCGTAGTCGCGCACCAGCACGTCGACGATGCGCTCGGCGATCGCCACCTTCTTCTCGGCCGTGCGGGCCTGGCCCTCCTCGTCGATGGTGAGGGCGACGACGGCGGCGCCGTGCTCACGCACCACCGGCATGACGCGGCGGAACCGGCTCTCGGGCCCGTCGCCGTCCTCGAAGTTCACCGAGTTGATGACGGCGCGGCCGCCGAGGCACTCGAGCCCGGCCTCGATGACGTCGGGCTCGGTCGAGTCGAGCATGATCGGCAGCGTCGACGCGGTGGCCAGCCGCGAGGCGGCGTCGCGCATGTCGACGGTGCCGTCGCGCCCGACGTAGTCGACGCACAGGTCGATGAGGTGAGCGCCCTCGCGCACGGCCTCGCGGCCGATGTCGACGACCTTCTCCCAGTCGCCGGCGAGCATCGCCTCGCGGAAGGCCTTGCTCCCGTTGGTGTTCGTGCGCTCGCCCACCATGAGCACGCCGGCGTCCTGGCGGAAGGGCACCGGGGCGTAGAGGCTGCTGGCGCCCGGCTCGACGACCGGCGTGCGCGCCGGGACCTCCGCCGCCCGCACCCGCTCGACGACGTGCCGCAGGTGCTCGGGCGTGGTGCCGCAGCAGCCGCCGACGAGCCCGACCCCGTGCTCGCGCACGAACTGCTCGAGGGCGTCGGCGAGCTCGGCCGGCTGGAGCGGGTAGACGGCGCCGTCCTTGCCCAGCTGCGGCAGGCCGGCGTTCGGCATCACCGACAGCGGCACGGTGGCGTGCTGCGCCAGGTAGCGCAGGTGCTCGGCCATCTCGGCCGGGCCGGTGGCGCAGTTCATGCCGAGCACGTCGACGCCGAGCGGCTCGAGCGCCGTGACGGCCGCGCCGATCTCCGAGCCGAGCAGCATGGTCCCGGTCAGCTCGACCGTCACCTGCGCGATGACCGGCACCTCGACGCCGAGCGCCCGCGCGGCGCGCTTGGCGCCCACGACGGCCGCCTTGGTCTGCAGCAGGTCCTGGCTGGTCTCGATGAGCACGGCGTCGACGCCGCCCTCGACCATCGCCTCGCACTGCTCCTGGTAGGCGTCGCGCAGCACCGCGTACGGCGCGTGCCCGAGCGTCGGGAGCTTCGTCCCCGGCCCGACGGAGCCGAGCACCCAGCGCGGCCGGTCCGGCGTGGACCAGGCGTCCGCGGCCTCACGGGCGATGCGCGCGCCGGCCAGCGCCGTCTCGCGGATGCGCTCGACGATCCCGTACTCGCCCAGGTTGGCGTAGTTGGAGCCGAACGTGTTGGTCTCGACGGCGTCGCAGCCGACGGCGAAGTAGGCGTCGTGGACGCCCCGCACGACGTCGGGCCGGGTGGTGTTGAGGACCTCGTTGCAGCCCTCGTGCCCCTCGAAGTCGTCGAGCGAGAGGTCCGCCCCCTGGAGCATGGTGCCCATTGCGCCGTCGGCCACGACGACGCGCGCGCGCAGTGCCTCGAGCAGGCCGGGACGGTCCGGCGTCGGGGCAGGGGACGCGGTGCTCACCGGGCGAGCCTACCGACGCGATAGGTTCCGCAGCGTCCCGAGAAGCCCCTGCACGCCCGGCCTGGAGGCCCTGTGAGCGACGCCACCTACCGCACCGTCCTCTGCGGCACCGACGGGTCCGAGTCCTCCTTCCGCGCCGTCGACCGGGCCGCCGCCGTGGCCCGCGACGCCGGCGCGACCCTGCTGCTGGCCTGCGCCTACCACCCGATGTCGGCCCGCGAGGTCCAGGACGCCCAGGGCGCCCTGGGCGGCGAGGCCTACAAGGTGGCCGGCTCGAACCCGGCGGAGGACGTCCTGCGCGACGCGTGCGACCGCGCGACGGCGATCGGCGCGACCGACATCGACACCGTCGCCGTCGAGGGCGACGCGGTGGACGAGCTCGTCAAGCTCGCCAAGGACCGCGACGTCGACCTCGTCGTCGTCGGCAACCGCGGGCTCAACAGCCTGGCGGGCCGGCTGCTCGGCTCCGTGCCGGCCAACATCAGCCACCGCGCCACCTGCGACGTGCTCATCGTCCACACCACCGGGCGCGGGTCCCGGTCGTAGCCGTGCCGAGCGCCGGCCCGGCCCCCGCGGTCGCGGAGCCGCGCGACCTGGACCTGCCCGGCGACGGCGTCCGGCTGCGGGCCACCCGCTGGCCCGGCTCCTCCCCCGCGGTGCTGCTGCTGCACGGGCTGGCCAGCACGCGGCACG
>DATMKB010000433.1:0-3756 GCA_035553635.1 Mycobacteriales bacterium | reverse complement strand
GGGGCGCTCACCGCGGCGAGCACCGGCACGCCGGCGGTCCAGGCCTTCTGCACGAGCTCGAAGGAGGCCCGGCCGCTGACCAGCAGCACCGTGCCGCGCAGGGGGAGCCGCCCCTCGCGCAGCGCCCACCCCACGACCTTGTCGACGGCGTTGTGCCTGCCGACGTCCTCGCGCAGGCAGAGCAGCTCGCCGTCGGCGGTGAACAGGCCGGCGGCGTGCAGCCCGCCGGTGCGGTCGAAGACCCGCTGCGCCTCGCGCAGCCGGTCGGGCAGCGACGACAGCAGGGCCGGGGTCACCGCCACCGGGTCGTCGGCGACCGTCCAGCGGGCCTGCGTGCGCACCGCCTCGAGGCTGGCCTTGCCGCACACCCCGCACGACGACGTCGTGTAGACGCTGCGCTCGAGCGAGGCGTCCGGCGGCGGCACCGACGGGTCGAGGTCGACGTCGAGGACGTTGTAGGTGTTCTGGCCGTCCTCCAGCGCGCCGGCGCAGTACCGCTGCGCACGCACGTGCGCCGTCTCGCTGACGACGCCCTCGCCGACGAGGAACCCCGCAGCGAGGTCCATGTCGTGCCCGGGGGTGCGCATCGTGACGGCGAGCGCGCGGCCGCCGACGCGGATCTCCAGCGGTTCCTCGACGACGAGAGTGTCGGGGCGCTCGAGGGGTACAGCGCCGCCGAGCCGCAGCACCCGGCGCCGGGTCGTCGTCCGTCCCACGCGGGGAGCGTGCCACGATGCGGCACGGGCCACGACACGGGACGGACCGGGAGGAGGGGCGCAGGTGGGGCTGAAGGACACCTTCCTCGGCTGGCCGGTGCTCCGGCAGCTGACCGGCGACGACCCGCTCGGCCGCGGGGCCGCCGCCCAGTCCGGGCGCACCGCCGCGCTGCAGCCCCGCACCGCCACCGCCGACCGCGTCGTGCAGAGCGTCTGCCCGTACTGCGCCGTCGGCTGCGGCCAGCTCGTCTACGTGAAGGACGAGAAGGTCGTGCAGATCGAGGGCGACCCGGGCTCGCCGATCAGCCGCGGGCGGCTGTGCCCCAAGGGCTCGGCCAGCGAGCAGTTCGTCAACGGCGCCAAGCGGCAGACGACGGTCCTGTACCGGCGCCCGCGCGGCACCGAGTGGGAGGAGCTCGACCTCGAGACGGCGACGTCGATGATCGCCGACCGGGTGCTCGAGACGCGCGCCCGCACCTGGCAGGACGCCGACGCGCAGGGGCACCCGCTCCGCCGCACGATGGGCATCGCGAGCCTCGGAGGGGCGACCCTCGACAACGAGGAGAACTACCTCATCAAGAAGCTGTTCACCGCGATGGGCGCCGTGCAGATCGAGAACCAGGCGCGCATATGACACAGCTCCACGGTCCCCGGTCTGGGGGCCTCGTTCGGGCGCGGCGGCGCCACGCAGGAGCAGCAGGACCTCGCCAACGCTGACTGCATCCTCATCCAGGGCTCGAACATGGCCGAGTGCCACCCGGTCGGGTTCCAGTGGGTGATGGAGGCCAAGCAGCGCGGCGCGACGGTCATCCACGTGGACCCGCGCTTCACGCGGACCTCCGCGCTCGCCGATCTGCACGTGCCGCTGCGCGCCGGCAGCGACATCGCCTTCCTCGGCGGCATCGTCAACCACGTCCTGTCGAACGACCTCTACTTCCGCGACTACGTCGTGGCGTACACCAACGCCGCCACGGTGCTGCGCGACGACGTCGCGCTGCCCGAGGACCTCGACGGGCTGTTCAGCGGCTACGACCCCGAGACCGGCACGTACGACACCTCCACCTGGCAGTACGCGGGGCAGGGCGGCGCCGCCGGCAGCGGCGACGGCGCCGTCGAGACCCAGGAGGCCGAGGGCGACGACGACGAGGCGATGTCGTCCGAGCGCGCCCGCGCGGCGGGGCACGAGCTCGGCGACCGCGGCGCTCCGCTCGAGTCGAACGTCGTCGAGCGCGACGAGACGCTGCAGCACCCGCGCTGCGTCCTGCAGGTGCTCAAGCGGCACTTCGCGCGCTACACGCCGGAGGTGGTGGAGGAGGTCTGCGGCGTCCCGCGGGAGCAGTTCCTGCAGGTGTGCGACGCGCTCGTGCGCAACAGCGGCCGCGAGCGCACCTCGGCGTTCTGCTACGCCGTCGGGTGGACGCAGCACTCGATGGGCGCGCAGTACATCCGCACGGGTGCGGTCCTGCAGCTGCTGCTCGGCAACATGGGCCGCCCGGGCGGCGGCATCATGGCGCTGCGCGGGCACGCCAGCATCCAGGGCTCGACCGACATCCCGACGCTCTACAACCTGCTGCCCGGCTACCTGCCGATGCCCAAGCACGACGTCGGCGGGCTCGACGACTACCTCGCGGCGCTGGCGCCCGACGGGCAGAAGGGCTACTGGAAGGGCGCCCGGGCCTTCGTGGTGAGCCTGCTGAAGAGCTGGTACGGCGACGCGGCCACGCCCGAGAACGACTTCTGCTTCGACCTGCTGCCGCGCATCGACGGCGACCACGGCACGTACCAGACGGTCATGGGCATGCTCGACGGCACGGTCGAGGGCTACTTCCTCGTCGGGCAGAACCCGGCCGTCGGGTCGGCGCACGGGCGCATGCAGCGCCTCGGCATGGCGAACCTCAAGTGGCTCGTCGTGCGCGACGTCAACCTCATCGAGTCGGCGACGTTCTGGAAGGACTCGCCGGAGATCGCGACCGGCGAGATCGTGCCGGAGGAGTGCGACACCGAGGTCTTCTTCCTGCCCGCGGCCACGCACGTCGAGAAGGCCGGCACGTTCACCCAGACGCAGCGCCTGGTGCAGTGGCGGCACAAGGCCGTGGAGCCGCCGGCCGACGCCCGGCCCGAGCTGCACTTCTACTTCCACCTCGGCCGGATCCTGCGCGAGCGGCTCGCCGGCTCGGCCGAGCCGCGTGACCGCGCGCTGCTCGACCTCACCTGGGACTACCCGGTCGAGGGCGCGCACGACGAGCCGAGCGCCGACGACGTCCTGCGCGAGATCAACGGCTTCGACCTCACGACCGGGGAGCCGCTCGCCTCCTTCACCCGGATGCGCCCGGACGGCACGACCTCCGGCGGGTGCTGGATCTACACCGGCATCTACGCCGACGGCGTCAACCAGAGCGCGCGCCGCAGGACCTGGCAGGAGCACGGCGGGCCGAACCTGGCGCACGAGTGGGGCTGGGCCTGGCCCGCCAACCGGCGGATCCTCTACAACCGCGCCTCCGCCGACCCGCAGGGCCGGCCGTGGAGCGAGCGCAAGAAGCTCGTGTGGTGGGACGAGGCGGCCGGTCGCTGGACCGGCCACGACGTCCCCGACTTCCCCCTGACCACGCCGCCGTCGTACCGCCCCGAGCCCGGCACCGACGGGCCGGAGGGCATCGCGGGCGACGACCCGTTCGTCATGCAGGCCGACGGCAAGGGCTGGCTGTGGGCCCCCAAGGGCGTGCTCGACGGGCCGCTGCCCGAGCACTACGAGCCGCACGAGTCGCCGGTGCGCAACCCCGTGCACCGGCAGCAGGCCAACCCCACGCGGCTGGTCTACGCACGGGAGGACAACCCGTCCAACCCGTCGCCGCCCGACCCGGGCGCCGAGGTCTTCCCGTTCGTGTTCACCACCTACCGGCTCACCGAGCACCACACCGCCGGGGGCATGAGCCGCTGGGTGCCGTACCTGTCGGAGCTGCAGCCGGAGTTCTTCTGCGAGGTGTCGCCGGCACTGGCGCGCGAGCGCGGCCTCGAGCACCTGGGCTGGGCCACCATCGTC
>DATMKB010000432.1:0-3898 GCA_035553635.1 Mycobacteriales bacterium | reverse complement strand
GCGGGAGCGGGCCGCTCGGCGGCGCCACCTCGGGAGCGGGCGGCGGCGGGCTCGGAGCGGGGGCCGTAGGCCGGGCCGGTGACGTCGACGCGAAGTACTTCTCGAGCCAGGCGAGCGTCGCCGGGACCGCGTCGTCGTCGGCGCCCGGCGGTGCGGCGCCGGCGGGCGCGTCGGGAGCGGGCGGCACGGCCGCGGAGTCGGGCAGCATCCGAGGGACGGCGGGCGGCGCCGGCTGAGGACGCCGCTCGTCCTCCGGCCCGGCGCCCGGCGGTGCCTCCGCCTCGCGCGGCGGGGCGGACGGCGGCGCCGCCTCGCCGGACGGCTCCTCCGACCGCTCGTCCGACGGGGAGCGCGTCAGCGACTCCCACCAGCGCGGGGCGCCGGGTCCGTCGGAGCGGTCGCGGGACACGGCGGCCTCAGCGGCCGCTGGCGACCAGCGCCACGTAGGCGAGCAGCAGCACGCCGAGGGTCAGCACCACCAGGCCGGCGTCCTGGGCGCGCCGCAGCCGGCGCTGCCGGCGCTCCCACTCCGCCCGGCGGCGCTCGAGGTCGGGCTGCTCGGCGTCCACGCGCGGGAGTGTGCCAGAGCGAGGGGCGTGCGCGGCAGCGGCGCGCCCCGCGAGGGGCTCGGCTACTTCTGGCCCTGGTACAGCTTGTAGACGACGTAGGCGCTGAACCACGCGACGAACAGCGCGACGGCGATCAGCAGGCCGGTGTAGAACACCTCGAGCACGGGGGCGCCTCCCACGGCGTCGGGTCGACACGGAGCAGCAGGTCGACGTCGCCGTCGATCCTACGCGGGGGACACTGCCCCGCATGCCCACCCGCCTGCTCGTCAAGGCCACCGCCGGACAGGACGCGCCGGAGCGCTGCGCCCAGGCGTTCACCGTGAGCGCCGTGGCGGCGGCGTCGGGGGTCCCGGTGTCGCTGTGGCTGACCGGCGAGGCGGCGTGGCTGGCGGTGCCCGGCCGCGCGGAGGCCTTCGACCTCCCGCACAGCGCGCCGCTGGCCGACCTGCGCGACGGCGTCCTGGCCGGCGGCGCGCTGACGCTGTGCACGCAGTGCGCCGCCCGGCGGGGCATCGGCGAGGACGACGTGCTGCCCGGCGTCCGCCTCGCGGGCGCAGCGGCGTTCGTGGCCGAGGCGCTCGAGGAGGGCACGCAGGCGCTCGTCTACTGAGCCCGGGCGGTCCGTCGCCGCCACAGCAGGAGGAGCAGCAGCAGGGCGCCGGTGACCAGACCGGCCGCGAGCACCGCCGGCCACAGGAGCCGGTCATCGCCGCCGGTCTCGCGCAGCGGCACGGTCTGCGCGACGCCGGTGAAGGTGACGCGGCCCTGCGCCTGCCGCTCGACCTCGCCGCTGCGCAGCACGAGGCGGGCCTCCCACGGCCCGTCGGGCAGGGCCGGGTCGAGGACGACCTCCACCGGAGCGGTCTCCCCGATGCCGAGCGTCGTGCCGAGCGTGGCGTCGAAGGGGCCCGCCGACAGGCCCCCGGGCCCTCCCGTGAGGGACAGCTGGCCGCTCATGTCGAGCGCGCGCCCGCCGGTGTTGGTGACGCGCGCCCGCGCCACGGGCCGCCCGGCGTCGTCGCGGACGGCGGTGAGCTCGTCGACGACGAAGTCCGACGGCGGCTCCTCGCCGTCGCCGACGGAGAGGTACGTGCGGATGCCGACGCGCGAGACGGCCTGCACCGTGCCGTCGTCCGCGGACTGCACCTCCGCCCAGACGACGCCGTAGCGCTCGCCGTCGCCGGCACCGGCCGGGACCGTGATGCGCAGCAGGCCCTCCGCGGCGCCGCCCGGCGGCACCGTGACGGTGCCCGGCTCGACCGTCGTCCACCGGGTGAGCTCGTTCTCCGCCCGCCCGTCGCCGAAGCGGAACTCTCCGTCCTCGACGGTGGCGGCGGCGGCGTAGAGGCTCACCCGCAGCGGCCGGTCGGCCGTGCTGGAGACCTCGAACCGCCGCTCGACGACGTCCCCGGGCTCGACGTGGTCGACGACGTAGACCTGCGCGCGCGGGTCGTCGCGCCGGTCGGTCGGCGCCTCGAGCAGCCGGATCCCGACCAGGCCCTCCGGGGTCGCCTGGGCGCCCGCGGGCGCTGCAGGCAGCAGCGCCGCGAGCGTCGCGAGGAGGGCGGCCAGGACGCGGAGCAAGGGCTAGGCCACCGAGTGGGTGATCGTGCCGGTGTAGGTGCCGACGACGGCGGCGGCAGGCGGCGTCACCACGACGGTCGGCGACCAGGTGGCGGTGTTGCTGCCCACCGTGCCGGTCGCCGAGAAGGCGGTGGCGGACGTCCCCAACGCGACCGCGTTGAGCGCCGCGGCCTGCCCCGGCACGAGGACGGCCGTGCCGGAGAAGGCGGTGGCGAGCCCGGACCAGTAGCTGACGTTGGCCTTGCCGATCGTCTCGTCGGCCGACTGCGCCCCCGTCGTGAAGTCGCTCGACGAGACGGTCACCGTCCAGCTCCCGAGCAGCGTTCCGCGGTTGTCCGAGACGCTGACGCTGCCGAGCGACGCGGTGACCGGGCTCCCGACGGAGCCGCTGCCCAGGTCGGCCGAGGCGGGCGCCGTCACCGACAGCGCGCCGGCGGTGAGGGAGAACGTCGTGGTGGTGTCCGCAGCAGACGCCGGCAGCGCGACGCCGAGCGGCAGGAGGGCGGCGGTCACGAGCAGAGCCTTGCGCATGGGGGTCTCCGAGGGAAGCAGTCGGTCGAGGGCCCGGGAGGCCCGTCGGTGTCCTGACCATGTCCTCGGGGCCAGGTCGGGCGTCCTGCATGGCTCGTTGTGACTAGTCCTCGTCACGGAAGGTGACTAGCGCTGTGGGCCGAACGCCGTCGCCGGACGTCGGCGCCGGCCCCGTCCGCGCCGGGAGCGCCCGTTCTGCCCCGGTCCGGACTGCGCCGGACGGCGCAGCGGCCGCGGGTCAGGCGACGCTGTGCACGACGGTCCCGGTGTAGGTGCCGGCCACGTTGCTGTCACTCACCGTCACCTGCACCACCGGGTTCCAGGTCACGGACGTGCTCGTCAGCAGCGACACCCCGCCGCAGGAGAACGCCGTCCGGACCGCGGCCAGGTCGACCGCGACGACGGCGGACCCGGGGGTGCAGGCGCTCAGCGACAGGCCGGAGGCCGCGGTCGCGGCGCCCGAGCGGTAGCGCACGGCCGCCGGCTCCACCCGCTCGGGAGCGGTGCCGGCGCCGGTCGTGAAGGCGCTCGTCGAGACGGTCGCGGTCCAGCTCGTGCTGCCGACGAGCCCCCCGGTCGTCGAGACCGTGACGGGGCCGAGAGCACCGGAGAGCGTCCGCGAGCCCACCGGCGCCGACCCCAGCGACGCCGTCGCCGGGACGGACACCGCGAGGCCCGAGGGGCTCTGCGCGCGCGCGGCGGGCGGGCCGGCAACGACGGACCCGGACAGCACGACGAGCACGGCGGCCGTGCTGGCCGCCGCGCGCGGTCCGGTCCGTCGGGTGCGCACGTCTCCTCCTGCCCCCAGTCATCGGCGGGCGGGCCGCCGACCTGCACAGTCCAGCAGGGCAGGCGGCCTCGGGACCCGAGGCCCACCGTTCCCTCCGACTGGTCCGGACGGACCAGTCCCGCCCAGGACCGGTCGGGCGCAACGGTGGGCCTCGGGTCCCGGGGCCTGCCCTGCTGGACTGTGCAGGTCGGCGGCGCGCCCGCCGATGCCAGAGGGCAGGAGGAGACGTGCGCACCCGACGGACCGGACCGCGCGCGGCGGCCAGCACGGCCGCCGTGCTCGTCGTGCTGTCCGGGTCCGTCGTGGCCGGCCCGCCCGCCGCGCGGGCGCAGAGCCCCTCGGGCCTCGCGGTGTCCGTCCCGGCGACGGCGTCGCTGGGGTCGGCGCCGGGACGGACACCGCGAGGCCCGAGGGGCTCTGCGCC
>DATMKB010000431.1:0-6204 GCA_035553635.1 Mycobacteriales bacterium | reverse complement strand
GTGCGCGGTGGCGAGGTCGTCGACGTGGACGCCGTCAGCGCGGCGCTCAAGCAGCTCTGGTCCCAGGCGAAGTTCGGCAGCAAGAAGGTCGTCGTCGGCGTGGCGAACCAGAAGGTCGTCGTGCGGCAGGTCGACCTGCCGTGGATGCCGGTGGACGAGCTGCGTGCGTCGCTCGCCTTCCAGGTCCAGGACTACATCCCGATGCCGGTGGAGCAGGCCATCCTCGACTTCCACCCGCTCGAGGAGTTCGCGAGCGAGAACGGCAGCCGGATGCTCCGCGTCCTCCTGGTCGCCGCCGCGCGGGACATGGTCGACAGCGCGGTGGTCGCCGTGCAGTCGGCCGGCCTCGAGCCGGTCATGGTCGACCTGACGTCCTTCGCGGTCCTCCGCTCGCTGTACCGGCCGAGCGCCATGGGCGCGCTCGAGGCGGAGGCGCTCGTCGACGTGGGCGCCAGCGTCACCAACATCGTCGTCCACCAGGGCGGGGTGCCGCGCTTCGTGCGCATCCTCCTCATGGGCGGCGCCGACATCACCGACGCCGTGGCGGAGCGCCTCGGCGTCCCGGCGGACCAGGCCGAGTCGGTCAAGCAGACGACGGGTCTCGCGGGCGTCGCCGGCATGGCGGAGGCCCACCCGGCCAACCGCGCCATCGAGCAGACGGGCGGGGCCTTCGTCGAGGAGGTCCGCAGCTCCCTGGACTACTACGCCGCCCAGCCGGGAGCGTCGCGCGTGGGCAAGGTCGTCCTGTCGGGCGGCGGCTCGCGGCTCGGCGGCCTCGTCGAGCGGCTCTCGACGGCCACCCGCCTCCCGGTCGAGGTGGCGCACCCGATGGCCAGCCTCCGGCTGGGGAAGACCGGGCTCACCGACGACCAGCTCGCCTACGTCGAGCCCATGGTCACCGTCCCGGTGGGCCTCGCGATGGGAGTCGCGTCGTGACCGCCTTCACCGTCCAGACCGACGTCGAGCAGCTGGCGGGCGCTGGCCTCGCGACGCTGCCGCGGGTCAACCTGCTGCCGCCGGAGATCGCCGAGCAGCGGCGCTTCCGCCGCATCCAGTACGGGCTGGGCGGCGGGGTGCTCGCCGCCGTCGGGCTCGTCGCCGTCGGCTTCGTCCTGGCGACGGGCAGCGTGAACGCTGCCAACGAGGAGCTCACGACGGCCAACGCCGAGAACGCCCGCCTCCAGGCCGAGACCGCGAAGTACGCCGACGTCACCGCCGTCTACGCGCAGGCCGCCGCAGCCCAGGCGATGCTCACTGAGGCGATGGGCCAGGAGGTCCGGTACTCCGGCTTCCTGTCCTCGCTCAGCCTGAGCATCCCGGACAACGTCTGGGTCACCAGCCTGTCCTTCAGCCAGTCGGAGGTCCCGCCCGCCGTCGGCGCGACGGACCCGGGGGTCGGCACGCTGACCGTCGCCGGCAAGGGCTTCAGCCACGAGGACGTCGCCCTCTGGCTGGAGTCGCTGGCCGGCCAGGAGACCTACGTCAACCCCTACTTCTCCAGCTCGACGGAGACCCTCATCGGGAAGCGCGAGGCCGTGGACTTCTCCTCCACGGCCACGCTGACCCAGAAGGCACTGTCGGAGCGCTACACCGAGCCGGCGGGTGGCTGACATGGACAAGCTGAAGCAGTGGGTCGCCCTCACCGTCGTCGCCTGCCTGGCCGTGGTCGCCGGCGGATGGTTCCTGCTCGTGTCGCCGAAGCGCGACGAGGCCGCGGACCTGCGTGCGCAGGCCGAGTCGAAGCGCTCGGCGAACGCGACCCTGGCGAACCAGCTCGAGGTCCTCAAGGCGCAGGCGCGGGACCTGCCCGCGAAGCAGGCCGAGCTCGCGCTGGTCGCGGCGAAGATCCCCGACAACCCGGGCCTGCCCGGGCTCATCCGGCAGCTCATGGAGGCGGCGGACGGCGCAGGCGTCGACCTGGTCTCCATCACGCCGAGCGAGCCCGTCCTCCGTGCCCCGGCGGCGCCCGCTGCTGCGGCGGCCCCGGCCGAGGGCGGCGCCGCCCAGGTCGACGGGACAGCCGCTCCCGCAG
Organism: Mycobacteriales bacterium; assembly: GCA_035553635.1. Taxonomy (GTDB): domain Bacteria; phylum Actinomycetota; class Actinomycetes; order Mycobacteriales; family SCTD01; genus DATLGD01. The sequence goes on along the minus strand of DATMKB010000431.1, from coordinate 4,172 downwards.
CGCCGGCAGCACCGGCCCCCGGCACCGGCGTCGCCGGCACCCTGGCCGAGATCGGCCTCGCGCTCAACGTGGTCGGGAGCTACTACGAGGTGCAGGCGTTCCTGTCCCGGGCCGAGGACCTGACCAGGGCCTTCCGGGTGAACGACCTGCAGCTCGTCCCCGGCGCCTCGCCGACGACGCCCCGCGACGCCGACACCTCCGCCGTGGAGCTGGGCAAGAGCCTGTCCGCGACGATCAACGGCTTCGTGTTCATGGCAGCCAACCGCCCGCCCGCGGTGACCGCCACGCTCCCTGCAGATGCGGTCGCGGCAGACGCCGCCGCCGTCGAGACGGCTGAGTGAGGCCGGAGATGAGCCAGATGAGCGACAGCCCCTTCCCCGACGCGTTCGAGCAGGACCCCGGCACAGCACCCGAGGGGTCGGGTGGCCGACCGCGACTGGTGCTCGGGGCCGGACTCGCCGCGGCCGTCCTGCTCGCAGGGGGCGGCTTCCTGCTCCTGTCCGGCGGGGCGGAGGAGGAGGAGCCCTTCAGCGTGGGCGGAGCCGCCGCCCCGGGCGCCCCGGCGCCGACGGAGGCGAGCCCCGAGCCGCTGCAGCTCCCCGCTGACACCGAGGTCAACTTCGCCCGGAACCCGTTCGAGCCGCAGTACATCGCTCCCAAGCTCGTGGAGGGCGAGGACGGGGACGGCGGTTCGACGCGCGCGCCGGTGACGACGCCGGAGATCATCGAGCAGTCGGACCCCACCTTCGTGCCGACGCAGCCGTCGATCGTCGTCGTCCAGCAGCCGACGTCGCAGACGCCGACGAGCACGCCGACCACTGCTCCGACGCAGCAGCCGGCACCGCAGCCGGCGGACGACGGCGTGCGCTACCCGATCACCCTCATGGCGATCAACGTCACCAAGGAGGACGACCCGGGCAAGTACGTCAGCTGGGGCTGGGAGAAGGAGGGCTTCGAGGTCCTGCCCGGCCAGCCGTTCGGCCGCTTCAAGCACCTGCGCGTCATGCAGGTCATCGACTCGGCCGAGAAGCAGGGCGTGATGCTGCAGATGGGCGACGGGTCGCCGTACTTCGTCGCCGTCGGCGAGACGGTGTACGTCCTCTGACCCGACTAGCCTGAGGCGCATGCTGCGCTGGCTCACCGCCGGGGAGTCCCACGGCCCCGCCCTCGTGGCGGTGCTCGAGGGGCTCCCCGCCGGCGTCCGTACGACCACCTCCGACGTCGCGGACGAGCTCGCACGCCGCCGGCTCGGCCACGGCCGCGGGGCGCGCATGGCGTTCGAGCGCGACGAGGTCGAGTTCCTCGGCGGCGTCCGACACGGGCTCACGCAGGGCGGGCCGGTGGCCGTGCGGGTGGGCAACACCGAGTGGCCGAAGTGGCAGCAGGTCATGAGCGCCGACCCGGTCGATGCCGACGTGCTCGAGGGACTGGCGCGCAACGCCCCGCTGACCCGGCCGCGTCCCGGCCACGCCGACCTCGTCGGCATGCAGAAGTACGGCTTCGACGACGCGCGGCCGGTGCTCGAGCGCGCCAGCGCCCGGGAGACGGCGGCGCGCGTCGCGCTGGGCTCGGTGGCGAAGGCGTTCCTGCGCCAGGCCTACGGCGTCGAGGTGCTCAGCCACGTGGTGAGCATCGGCGGCGCGCAGGTGTCCGACGGCCCGTTGCCGACGCCGGACGACCTCGCCGCCATCGACGCGAGCCCCGTACGGGCGGTGCGGGACACCGAGGCGCTCGTCGCCGAGGTCGACGCCGCGCACAAGGAGGGCGACACCCTCGGAGGCATCGTCGAGGTGCTGGCGCACGGCCTCCCGCCGGGCCTGGGCAGCCACGTGCACTGGGACCGCCGGCTCGACGCGCGGCTCGCCGCGGCGCTCATGGGCATCCAGGCCATCAAGGGCGTCGAGGTCGGCGACGGCTTCGAGGCGGCGCGCAAGCGCGGCAGCCAGGTGATGGACGAGATCGTCCTCGGCGAGGGCGGCCTCGAGCGCACGAGCGGCAACCTCGGCGGCACCGAGGGCGGCATGACCTCCGGCGAGGTGCTGCGCGTGCGCGCGGCGATGAAGCCCATCAGCACCATCCCGCGGGCGCTGCGCACCATCGACACGGCCACGGGCGAGGCCGCTGCCGCCCACCACCAGCGCAGCGACGTGTGCGCGGTCCCGGCCGCGGGCGTGGTCGCGGAGGCGATGGTGGCGCTCGTGCTCGCCGACGCCGCGCTCGAGAAGTTCGGCGGCGACTCGGTGGAGGAGACGCGCCGCAACTGCGAGAGCTACCTCAAGAGCCTGACGCTGCGGTGACCCGACCCGTGGCGGTCCTCGTCGGGGCACCCGGCGCGGGCAAGACGACCGTGGGGCGGCTGCTGGCCGAGCGCCTCGGCGTCGCCTTCCGCGACACCGACGCCGACGTCGAGCGCACCGCCGGCAAGGCGGTGGCCGACGTCTTCGTCGAGGACGGCGAGGAGGCGTTCCGGGCGCTCGAGCGCGACGCCGTCCGCACCGCGCTGCAGGAGCACGACGGCGTGCTGAGCCTCGGCGGGGGTGCGGTGCTGGCCGAGCAGACGCGCGCGCTGCTGCGCGGGCACGTCGTCGTGCACCTCGACGTCGACCTGTCCGGTGCGGCCTCGCGGGTCGGGCTGGGACAGGGCCGTCCGCTGGTGGGCCTCAACCCGCGCGCGCAGCTCAAGGTGCTGCTCGAGCAGCGGGCACCTCTGTACCGCGAGGTCGCCACGCACACCGTGAGCACGGTCGACGTGCCGGCCGAGCTCGTCGTCGACCGGGTGCTCGCGGCACTAGGGTCCGCCGGGTGAGCAGCACCCGCATCGCCGTGCGCGGCGACCGCCCGTACGACGTCGTCGTCGGCGAGGGGCTGCTCGGTGAGCTGCCGCCGTTGCTCGAGGGCGCGCAGCGGGTCGCCGTCGTGCACCCCGCGGCGCTGCGCGCCACCGCCGACGTCGTGCGGGAGGACCTGGGGGGCAGCGGCTTCGAGGCGCACGCCGTCGAGGTGCCCGACGGCGAGCAGCAGAAGGACCTGCGCGTCGCGGCGTACTGCTGGGACGTCCTCGGCCAGGCCGGCTTCACCCGCACCGATGCCGTCGTCGCGGTGGGTGGCGGAGCCACCACCGACATGGCCGGCTTCGTCGCCGCCACGTGGCTGCGCGGCGTGCGCGTGGTGCACGTGCCGACGACGCTGCTCGGCATGGTCGACGCCGCCGTCGGTGGCAAGACCGGCATCAACACCGGCGCGGGCAAGAACCTCGTCGGCGCGTTCCACCCGCCGGCCGGCGTGCTCTGCGACCTCACCGCGCTGACGACCCTGCCGAAGCACGACTACGTCGCGGGCCTCGCCGAGGTGGTGAAGGTCGGCTTCACGCACGACCCGCGCATCCTCGAGCTCGTCGAGGAGGACCCGCACGCCGCCCGCACGCCCGAGGGGCCGCACACCCGCGAGCTCGTCGAGCGCGCCATCGCCGTCAAGGCGCAGGTGGTCTCGGACGACCTCACCGAGCAGGGGCAGCGGGAGTTCCTCAACTACGGCCACACGCTCGGGCACGCCATCGAGAAGGTCGAGCAGTACCGCTGGCGGCACGGCGCGGCGGTGAGCGTCGGGCTCGTCTTCGTGGCGGAGCTCGCCCGCCTCGCCGGGCGCCTCGACGACGAGACGGCCGCACGCCACCGCGCGGTGCTCGAGGCCGTCGGCCTGCCGACGACGTACGCCGGCGACTGGCAGCAGCTCCTCGCCGCGATGCGCATCGACAAGAAGAGCCGCGGCAGCCGGCTGCGCTTCGTCGCGCTGGACGGCCTGGCCCGGCCGCGGATGCTCGAGGACCCCGACCCGTCGCTGCTCGTGGCGGCGTTCGAGGAGGTCCGCAAGGAGCGCAGCCCGGAGGTCTTCCTGTGAAGGTGCTCGTCCTCAACGGCCCGAACCTCGGCCGGCTCGGCACCCGCGAGCCGGAGGTCTACGGCACGACCACCCACGCCGAGCTCGCCGAGGCCTGCAGGACCACGGGTGCCGAGCTCGGCCTGGACGTCGAGGTCCGCCAGACCGACGACGAGGGCACCATGCTCGGCTGGCTGCACGAGGCCGCCGAAGCCCGCACGCCGGTGGTGCTCAACCCGGCGGCGTGGACGCACTACAGCTACGCGCTGCGCGACGCCTGCTCCGCGCTGACCGCC
>DATMKB010000430.1:0-2333 GCA_035553635.1 Mycobacteriales bacterium | reverse complement strand
GCACCTCCCACCGGCCGTCGGCGCGCTCGACGAAGAACCGGGCGAGCTCGTCCGGCGTCGCGAGCTGGACGGCACGGGCGCCGTAGACGCCGCGGCGGGCCGCCTCGAGCGCCCGCTCGCTGACGTCGGTGGCGATGACCTGCACGTCCCACCCGTCGGTCGACGGCAGGAGCTCGCGCAGCACCATCGCGATCGTGTACGGCTCCTCGCCGGTGGAGCATCCCGCGCTCCAGATGCGCAGCCGGCGGTCGGGCGCGGCCGCGCGCAGGAGCTCGGGCAGCACGTGCGCGCGCAGCGCCCGCACCTGCGGCGGGTTCCGGAAGAAGTGCGTCTCCTGGATGGTGACCTCGTCGAGCAGCTCCTGCCGCTCCGGCGTGCCTGGCTCCTCGAGCAGGGCGAGGTACTGCCCGACGGTGGGGACGCCGGTCGCGCGCAGCCGCTCGGCGACGCTGAACGACAGCGAGTCGCGCCGCGACTCGTCGAAGACCAGGCCGGCCAGCCGCGACAGCAGCAGCCGCAGCCGGGCGAACTGCTCGTCGTCCAGGCGCACGGTCATGCCGTCGCCGCCCGCCCCAGGACGCCGAGCACGGCGCCGGCGATGCGGTCCAGGGGCAGCTGGTGCTCGACGGCGCCGAGCGCCGCGGCGGCGGCCGGCATGCCGTAGACGGCGGACGTCGCCTCGTCCTGGCCGATGGTGACCGCGCCGCGCTCCCGCATGCGCTTGAGCCCGACGGCGCCGTCGCGGCCCATCCCGGTGAGCAGCACGCCGCAGGCGGCCGGCCCGAGCGCGTCGGCGATGCTCGAGAAGGTGGCGTCGATGCCCGGGACGTGGAACTGGCCCGGCTCGGGCGGCGTGCACAGCACCCGCAGCCGGTCGTCCTGCACGAGCAGGTTGCCGCCGCTCGGGGCGATGGTCACGGTGCCGGGCGCCAGCCGCTTGCCGCTCTGCCCGACGACGACGGGCAGTGCCACGAGCCCGTCCAGCCAGGCGGCGAGCCCCGGCACGAAGCCCTCCGCCATGTGCTGGACGACGACGACGGCCTGCTCGAGGTCGGCGGGCAGGTCCTGCAGCAGGGTGAGCAGCGCCTGCGGGCCGCCCGTCGAGGCGCCGACGGCGAGCAGCCGCACCTCGCCCGGCGCCGGACCGGGCAGGTCGAGCAGCGGGTCGACCGGCAGCGGGTCGGCCGCCGGGCGGCCGAGCGGGCGGCGGTCGGCGGTGCCCGCCAGGGCGCGCGCGGGGCCGGCCCGCAGGCGGCCGCGGGGGTGGGTGATGACCCGGACGCGGGCGGCGACCCGGAGCCGGCGGCGCAGGGCGTCGGCGTAGGCGTCCAGGCCGTCGGTGTCGTCGGGCCCGGGCTTGGCGAGCACGTCCACGGCGCCCGCCGACAGCGCCTCGAGGGCGTTGCTGCGCGCCGGCCCCTCGACGAAGCCGCTGCAGACGAGGATCGGCGTCGGGCAGGAGGCCATGATCCGCTCGATGGCCTCCATGCCGGTCATGACCGGCAGGTCGAGGTCCATGAGCACCACGGCCGGGCGCAGCCGCTCCACGAGCGCCACCGCCTCCCGGCCGTTGCGGGCCTCCCCCACGACGACGACGTCGCCCTCGGCCTCCGCGGCGCCGCGCAGGAAGCGCCGCTGCACCGGGGAGTCGTCGCAGACGACGACGGTGACGGGCGAGGAGGCGTCCGGCCGCGGGGCCGTCACGGGGTCCACCGGTCGAGCAGCGCGGCGAGCTCGGCGACGTGCTCGGCGGCGGGCTCCCCGGCGAGCATCGCCGCCTCCGCGGCGCGGGCCGCGCGGCCGACCCCCGGCTCGCCGACGACGAGGGCGCTGCTGCCCAGGGTGTGCGCGTCGCGCAGGGCGTCCGCGGGGCGGCCCGCGGCGAGCGCGGCGTGCAGGCGCGGCAGCCGCTCGGCCACCTCGGCGGCGAACGCCTCCCGCAGCCCGGCGACGGCCTGCTCCGGCAGCCGGCGGACGGCGGTCAGCGCGGCCTCGCCCTCGTCCGACACGCCCGGCTCCTGACCGCCGGCGAGGGGGCGCCGGCTCCGGCTCTCGGGATCGGCCGGGAGGGGCTCCTCCTTGAGGTCTCAGCCCTGCCCGACGACGCGGAAGACCTGCCCCGGCACGCGCAGCTCGCCCACCCGGGCGGTGACCCGGTAGGTGCCCGGCTGCGCCACCGGCTGGTCGGGCGGGCAGCCGGTCGCCGACCGGGTGCCCGACCACGTCGCGCGGGCGGTCTCCACCTGGCCGGGCGCCAGCTCGACGACGCCCTCGTCGCCGCCGGGCGCGCAGTCGTCGGAGGACCACACGCGGTCGTCGCCGGAGGTCACGAC
>DATMKB010000429.1:0-3948 GCA_035553635.1 Mycobacteriales bacterium | reverse complement strand
GGCCGACGTGCAGCCGGTCGCCGTCGGCCAGGGCGTTGGTGACGACGAGCGCCGCCAGCAGCGGCGCGGCCAGCTGCACCACCACGCGCACCGCCGGCGCGGGCAGCTCGCGGGCACCGGTGGTCGCTGGCCCGACGCCCTTGGTGACGAAGGTCGTCAGGGCGGCGAGGGCGACTACCGCCCAGACCGTGCCGGTGCTCACGCGCGCGTCCGCAGGCCCACGAGCGCCGCGGTCGAGGCCACGAGCACCGGCACGCCCGGGGGCGCCACCGGCACGAGCAGCAGCGCGAGGACGGCGCCGGCCAGCGCCACCCGCCAGCGCCCCGGCTGGCGCAGCTCGGCGCCCAGGATGACGAGGAAGAACGCGGGGAAGACGGCGTCGAGGCCCAGGGCCCGGGCGTCGAGCACCGGCACGAAGGCGCCGACGAGCGTGCCGGCCACCCACGCGACGTACTGCACGCCCGTGTGCGCGAACAGGTAGGTGCGGTCGAAGCGGCCGTCGCCGCGGGCCGCCATGGCCCACGAGCTGTCGACGACCGCCTGGCCCTCGAGCGTCCGCCGCAGCCGGCCCCCGTGCAGCGACGGCCCGACGGCGAACCCCATGGGCACGAAGCGCGAGTTCATGAGCGCCGCCGCGACGGTCGCCGCCCCCACGCCGCCGCCGGCGGCCAGGACGCTGATGACGGCGAACTGCGCCGACCCGGCGAACACGACCGCCGACATGACGACGGCCGCCACGGCCGGCAGGCCGACGTCGGTGGCGACGACGCCGAACGACAGCGAGAGCAGGGCCGACGCGCCCGCGAACGGCATGCCGTCGCGCAGGCCGTCGCGCCAGTCGCGCTCGGGCGGTGCCGCGGTCACACCCGCGACAGGCGGGCCGACAGGTGCGGCTGCAGGGGCTGCCCGACGGCGGCCATGTCGACGGCGTACGCGAGGTCGCGCTCGGGCCCGTCGCCGACGAGGCCGTAGAGCCGCGAGAACGCGCTGACCTCCTTGGCCGTCTCGGTGCGCGCGACGACGTCGGTGGCCAGCTCGACCTTCGTGAAGGCCACCTCGCCGTGGTAGATCTCGACGACGCCGGTGTGGTGGGCCAGCACCACCTCGACCGCGCGCGGCTCCTTGCCGGGCCGCCACCAGCCGACCTCGGACGCCGCCGGGCGCACGCGGGCGCCGTCGTCGTCGAGCAGCCAGCTGCGCGAGGCGTAGTGCAGGAACGGCCGGCCGTCGTGCGAGAAGGCGACCTCCTGCTCGTAGCGGAACTCGCCGATCGTCGGGTAGCCGCCGACGCCGGTGCCCCGCCAGGTGCCGACGAGGAAGCCGAGCGGCTCGAGGGCCTCGTGGAGCTGGGCGGACTGCGGCGACTGCTCGTCGGCGGGGGACGTCATGCGGCCAGTGTGCCGGTCACCCCCGCCGGGGGGTCTTGCGCCGGTAGAGGTCGGCGTCGGCCCGGCCGAGCAGCTCGTAGGACAGGTCGCCCGGCAGCGCCCGGCCGACCCCGGTCGTGAACCCGCAGCGCACCGGCCCGGCGCTCGTCCCGTGCGGCTCGTCCGCGACGGCGTCGAGCCGGGCGACGACCTCGTCGACGTCGGCGTCGGCGAGCACGGACTCGAGCAGGACGGCGAACTCGTCGCCGCCGAGCCGCGCGACGAGGTCGCCCGCCCGCACGGCGGACCGCAGGCGCGCGGCGGTGCTGCGCAGCACCTCGTCGCCCACGCCGTGGCCGAGCGTGTCGTTGACCGCCTTGAAGCCGTCCAGGTCGACGAGCAGCAGCACCGGCTCGCCCTGCCGGCGCTCGCGCCGGGCCAGCGCCGACTGCAGCCGGTGCGACAGCACGACGCGGTTGGCCAGCCCGGTGAGCGGGTCGTGCGCGGCGTCGTGGCCGAGCTGGCGGGTCAGCTCGACGAGCTCGAGCTGCGACGACGCCTCCTCGGCGAGGTCGCCGAGCAGCGCCCGCTGCTCGGCGTCGAGCGCGACGGGGTCGGGCGAGAAGACGCAGAGCGTGCCGACGGCCTGCCCGTCGGTCGTGCGCAGCGGCACGCCGTAGTACATGCGCACGCCGTCCGGCCCGGTGGTCCACGGGTTGTCGGCGAAGCGGGGGTCCTGCGCCGGCTCCTGGAGGTACAGCGGCCGGTCCTCCTCGACGACGTGCACGCACAGGCTCGTGACGACGTCGTACCGCTCCCGCGGGGCCTGCGCGGACGCCACCCGGTGCTGGTGGTCGGCGTCGAGCAGGTGCACCGCCGCGCTGACGCCGGAGCCGCCCGCGATGTGCGCCGCGAGGCGCGTCACCCGCTGCAGCGAGGCCGGCGGCAGCTCCTCGAGCACGCGCAACCGCGCGAGGGCCTGTGCCCGTCGCGCCCCGTCCCCCTGCTGCTGCCCGTCCGACACCGCCCCTCCCGGGCCAGACGCTAGTCGGGACGGGGCCTCCTCCTCAGGCGTTCGCCGCAGGTCAGGCCAGCAGGAGCCGCGAGATGATCATCTTCTGGATCTCGGTGGTGCCGCCGCCGATGCTCGCCAGCTTGGCGTCGCGCAGCGCCCGCTCCACCGGGAAGTCGCGCAGGTAGCCGTAGCCACCGTGCACCTGCACCGCCTCGAGCGCGTTCTCGACCGACAGCCGGCCCACCAGCGCCTTGGCCACGCTCGCCTCGACCTGGTGCGGCCGGCCCTCCTGCTTGAGCCAGGCCGCCTTGTACACGGCGTTGCGGCAGACCTGGTAGTTGATCTCCATGTCGGCGAGCTTGTGCGCGACGGCCTGGAAGTGCGCGATCGGCTTGCCGAACTGCTGGCGGTCCTTGGCGTAGCGGATGCACTGGTCGATCGTCGACCGCATGCCGCCGATGATCCCGGCGAGCATGACCGTGCGCTCCCAGTCGAAGCACTCGAAGGCGACCCGCCACAGCGCCTCGCCCTCGACCGACAGGATGCTGCTCGCCGGCACGCGGCAGTCCTGCAGGTGGATCTCGGCGGTGGGGCTGGAGCGGCAGCCCAGCTTGTCGAGCTCCCGCCCGACGACGAAGCCCGGCGTCCGCGTGTCGACGACGAAGGCGGTCGGGCCCTTCTCGGTCTTGGCGAGGACGGTGCAGACGTCGGCGATCGGGCCGTTCGTGATGAAGATCTTGGTGCCGTTGAGCACGTACTCGTCGCCGTCGCGCACGGCCGTGGTGCGGATCGCCGCGGCGTCCGACCCCGCCTCGGGCTCGGTCGAGGCCCAGGCGCCCAGGAGCGAGCCGTCGCACAAGCCGGGCAGCCAGCGCGCCTTGAGCTCGTCGCTGCCGTGCAGCCAGATGGGCACGGTGCCGATGACCCAGTGGGCGCCCAGGCTCAGGCCGAGCCCGCCGTCGTGCCCGCCCTCGCCGAGCGCCTCGTTGACCAGGCAGCAGTCGACGATCGTCCCGCCGCTGCCGCCGTGCTCCTCGGGGATCGGCATGCCCGCGACGCCGGCCTCCGCGAGCCGCTCCCAGACCTGCGGGTCCCAGCGGCCCTCGCGGTCGCGCTCGGCCGCCCCGGGCGCCACGACCTCCTCGGCCAGGCGCTTCATCGAGGCGTAGAGCTGCTCCTGCTCGGGCGTGATGCTGAAGTCCACGGCCGGAGGTTAACGCCGGTTCGCGTCCGGCGGGAGGGTCAGCGGCCGATCGCCGCGAGCACCAGCAGCACGACGACGACGGCCAGGAGCAGCAGCCCGAGGTCGGCGAGGTGGGCCCGTAGCAGGTCGACGGCGCCGCGGCCCCCGGGAGCGGGCGGGAACGGCGCCGCTGCCGGTGCCGGCGCGGCGGAGGACGCACGGGCGGCCCGGCGGCGCTCCCGGCGGCTCGGCCCGTCCGACGGCAGGGTCGACGGCGTCGCAGTTGCCGGCCGGGTGCGCGGCGCGGCCGCGCCCGGGCGCGGCGGACGCGGCAGGGGGTCGGGCGCCGGCAGGCGGGGCGCGCGCGACACCGGCGTCGGGGC
>DATMKB010000428.1:0-3735 GCA_035553635.1 Mycobacteriales bacterium | reverse complement strand
GGCGCCATCTCGTCCGGCTCGTCGATCGCCTCGTTCATGACCTCGAGGATCGCCAGGCGCGCGGTGCGGGCCTGCTGCAGCGCGGCGGCCAGCACGCCCGACGGGATGCCGTCGAGCTTGGTGTCCAGCTGCAGCGCGGTGACGAACTGCGAGGTGCCGGCGACCTTGAAGTCCATGTCGCCGAACGCGTCCTCGGCGCCGAGGATGTCGGTGAGGGTGGCGTACTCGTCACCCTCCTTGATGAGGCCCATCGCGATGCCCGCGACCGGCGCCTTGAGCGGCACACCGGCGTTGAGCAGCGACATCGTGCTCGCGCAGACCGAGCCCATCGACGTCGAGCCGTTGGAGCCCAGCGCCTCCGACACCTGGCGGATGGCGTAGGGGAACTCCTCCTTGCTCGGCAGCACCGGCACGAGTGCGCGCTCGGCGAGTGCGCCGTGGCCGATCTCGCGGCGCTTCGGGGAGCCCACGCGGCCGGTCTCGCCGGTGCTGTAGGGCGGGAAGTTGTAGTGGTGCATGTACCGCTTGCGGTTCTCGGGGTTGAGCGTGTCGACCATCTGCTCCATGCGGAGCATGTTGAGCGTCGTCACCCCGAGGATCTGGGTCTCGCCGCGCTCGAACAGCGCCGAGCCGTGGACCCGGGGCAGCACCTCGACCTCGGCGGCCAGCTGGCGGATGTCCTCCAGGCCGCGGCCGTCGATGCGGACGCCGTCCTGGACGATCCGCCGGCGGACGACCTGCTTGGTCAGCGCGCGGAAGGCGTTCGAGACCTCGCCCTCGCGGCCGGCGAAGCGCTCGGCCAGGGCCTCCTTCACCTTCTCCTTGACGGCGTCGGTGGCGGCCTCGCGCTCCTGCTTGCCGGCGATGGTCATCGCCTGGGTGAGCTCGGCCTCGCCGGCCTCGGTGACGGCCTCGAGGACGTCGTCCTCGTAGTCGACGAAGACCGGGAAGGAGATCGGCTCCTTGGGGCTCTTGGCCTGCAGCTCGAGCTGCGCGCGGCAGATCGCGGCGATGGCCGGCTTGGCGGCCTCGAGGCCCTCGGCGACGACCTCCTCGGTCGGCGCGGTGCCGCCGTCGCGGACGACGTCGAAGACGTTGGCGGTGGCCTCGGCCTCGACCATCATGATCGCGACGTCGCCGTCGTCGAGCAGGCGGCCGGCGACGACCATGTCGAACGTCGCGGTCTCGAGCTCGCTGTGGCTCGGGAACGCGACCCAGCCGTCCGAGGTGCGGGCGACGCGGGTGGCGCCGACCGGGCCGGTGAACGGCAGGCCCGACAGGAGCACCGACGCGGCCGCGCTGTTGATGGCGAGGACGTCGTACAGGTGGTCGGGGTCGAGCGAGAGCACGGTGCTCACGACCTGGACCTCGTTGCGCAGCCCCTTGACGAAGCTCGGGCGCAGCGGGCGGTCGGTGAGGCGGCAGGTGAGGATCGCGTCCTCGGAGGGCCGGCCCTCGCGGCGGAAGAACGAGCCGGGGATGCGGCCCGCGGCGTACATCCGCTCCTCGACGTCGACCGTGAGCGGGAAGAAGTCGAAGCCCTCGCGGGGCTTCTTGCCGGCGGTGGTGGCCGTCATGACCATCGTGTCGCCGAGGTAGATCGTGACGCTGCCGGCGGCCTGCTTGGCCAGCCGGCCGGTCTCGAGGCGGATCGTGCGGCTGCCGGTCGGGTTCTCGATGACGGCGTCGACGAACTCGCTGCCGTAGATGTTGGGCTCGTCCTGCACGCAGGGGCTCCTGTTCACTGGTCGCCGGTCCTCGCGGGGGACTCGGCGCTCAGTGGAAGCGGTCGGAGCGCTGGTTCCAGCCTCCGGCCGCTACTCCCGAGGACCGGGTCCGAGGTGCTCGGTCCGGCTCGTCGGTACGTCGCCGGGCGGGGCGCTCGACGACCTGTTCACGGACGAAGGGGGAGCGCCCTGGCGGGCACTCCCCCTCGTGCGGTCTAGCGCCGCAGGCCGAGCCTCTCGATGAGGGCGCGGTAGCGGTTGATGTCGGTCTTCTCCAGGTACTTCAGCAGCCGGCGACGACGACCCACGAGCTGCAGCAGGCCGCGGCGGGTGTGGTGGTCGTGCTTGTGCTGCTTGAGGTGCTCGGTCAGGTCGCTGATGCGCTTGCTCAGCAGCGCGACCTGCACCTCCGGCGACCCGGTGTCGCCCTCGACGGTGGCGTACTCGGACATGATCTGCTTCTTGGTGTCCGTGTCGAGCGCCACGGGGTCCTCCGGGGTTCCAGGTGTGTGTCCGGGGTCTTCGTCACCCGGGCAGTCAGGCACACCGCCGGCGTACCGGCGTGCGGACGAGGCTACCAGTCGGGCGCCCCGGCGCCCCGACGCCCGCGGTCAGGCGCTGGCGGGGTGCACGGCGGGGTCGAACAGGTAGTCCAGCCAGCGCAGCAGCTCGAGCGGCTCGAACGGCTTGGGCAGGAAGTAGTCGACGCCGCCGGTCCACGCCTGCCAGGCGTGCGCGTCGTCGGCGGCGGCGGTGAGCATGACGACCGGCAGGTCGAGCCCGCCCTCGGAGGCGCGCAGGCGCTGCAGGACGGCGTGGCCGTCCATCCCGGGCATCATCACGTCGAGCACCACGCAGTCGGGCCGGTGCGCCTCGGCGGCGCGCAGGCCCGAGAAGCCGTCCTCGGCGAGCAGGACCTCGTGGCCCTCCTCCTCGAGGACGTCGCGCACGAGCGCTCGGACGGACGGCTCGTCGTCGACGACGAGGATGCGGGCCACCGCGGTCTCCTCCGGTTGCTGGCGGGTTCCGTCCCCCCGTGCGCCGGGGTCCGTCCCGGCGTGCTGCACGACAGGTGTCGGCGGCCGGGAGGGTCCCCCGGTCACCCGAGGGGGTGACCGACCAGCAGCTCGCGGGTGCGCTCGACGTCGCGGTCCATCTGCGCGACGAGCTCCTCGACCGACGCGAAGCGCTCGGTGTCGCGCAGCCGCGCGGTGAAGGCCACCCCGACGTGCTCGCCGTAGAGGTCCAGGCCCTCCGCGGCGTCGAGGACGAAGGCCTCGACCCGGCGCTCGCGCCCGGCGAAGGTGGGGTTGGTGCCGATGCTGATGGCCGCGGGCAGGTGCTCGGCACCGGGACCGAGCGGGCGGACGACCCGGCCGGCGTAGACGCCGTCGGCCGGCACCGCGCTCCACGGCAGCGGCTCGACGTTGGCGGTCGGGTAGCCGATCTCGCGCCCGCGCCGATCGCCGCGCACGACGACGCCCTCGACCCGGTGCTCGCGGCCGAGGGCGGCGGCGGCCGCCTCGACGTCGCCCGCGGTGACGCAGGAGCGCACGTACGTCGACGACCAGGTCGTGTCGGCGCTGCCCTGCAGGCTCATCGCCTCGACGCTGAAGCCGAAGCGGCGGCCGGCCTCGGCGAGCGAGGCGACGTCGCCCGCGGCGCGGTGCCCGTAGCGGAAGTTCTCGCCGACCACCACCGCCGCGGCGTGCAGGTGCTCGACGAGCACGGAGTGCACGAAGCCGTCCGGGCTCGTGCGGCTGAGGTCGACGGTGAACGGCAGGACGCACAGGACGTCGACGCCGAGCGCCTCGACGAGCTCGGCCTTGTACCGGTTGCCCGACAGCACCGGCGGGTGGCTGCCCGGGCGGACGACCTCGCTGGGGTGCGGGTCGAAGGTGAGCACCACCGACGGCAGCCCGGCCTCGCGGGCCTTCTCGACCGCCCGGCCGATCGTGGCCTGGTGCCCGCGGTGCACCCCGTCGAACTGGCCGATCGTCACGACGCA
>DATMKB010000427.1:0-2440 GCA_035553635.1 Mycobacteriales bacterium | reverse complement strand
CCGCTCGGCGCCGTACAGCAGCGCGTTGTCGAGGGCGACGGCCGCGCGGCCGGCGAGGTCGAGCAGCAGCGCGCGGTCGAGGACGCCGGTGAGCGGCTCGGCGACGGTGAGCGCGCCGAGCCGGCGGCCGCGGCTGACGAGGGGGACGCTGAAAGCCCGGCCCACCTGCAGGTCGCGCACGGCCGCGAGCAGGTCGTCGGGGAGGTCGAAGGCGGTGAGGACCTCGTCGGTGACCTCGGGCAGCCACTCGGGCACGCCCGTGCGCAGGACGGCGCCGACGCCGTGCGGGTCGGCGGTGGTGATGGGCAGCCGGTCCATGACCCCGCGCAGGTGGTCCTCGCGGGCCCGCTCGGCGTGCCGCACGAGCACCGGCACGACGCCGTCCGGACCCCGGGCCGGGGCGCCCATGGACGCCGCGAGCTCGGCCGGCGCCGCCACGACGACCCAGCGGCCCAGCGCCGGCACCACCGTGGCGGCGAGCGTCTCCAGGACGTCGGCCGGCTCGAGCGAGGCCGACAGCCGGCTCGTGGCGTCGACGAGCAGGGTGAGCCGCGTGTTGGCCGCCTCGGCCTGCGCGTACGCCCGCTCGCGCTCGACGACGGCCTGCTCGCGGTCGCGGTAGGCCTGCTCGCGGGCCTGCTCGGCCTCGTGCCGGGCGGTGGTGTCGTGGGCCGCGCCGATCATGCGGTCGCCGCGGCCGCCGGCGCCGCGCAGGACGCGGCCGCGGGCCTCGACCCAGCGGACGGCGCCGTCGGGGCGGACGATGCGGTACTCGAGCGCCACCGTGCCGGTCTGCTGGGCGTGGCGCAGCGAGGCGAGGACGCCGTCCCGGTCGTCGGGGTGCAGCCGCTCGACGAAGGCCTCGAAGCGGCCGGGGAACTCCCCCGGCCCGTAGCCGAACAGCGCCTCGAGCCGGTCGTCCCAGGTGATGTCGCCCGTGTCGACGTCGTAGTCGTAGCTGCCGATGTCGGCGGCCGACAGCGCCAGCTCCAGGCGCGCCGCGGCGGTGGCCACCTCGAGCGTGACGGCGCGCAGCTCGAGCTCCGCGACGACGGCGGGCGCCAGCTCGCCGAGGACGCCCTGCTGCTCCGCGGTCCACGGCCGCGGCTCCGGGTCGAAGACGCACAGCGCGCCGAGCAGCAGCCCGGCGCTGTCGACGAGCGGGACGCCCAGGTAGGCGCCCACGGCACCGCTCGCGACGGGCGGCAGGCCGGCGACGCGCGGGTCGCTCGGCGCCTCGGGCACCGACAGGGTCCGACGGCTGCGCATCGTGACCGTGCAGAGGCTCTCCTCCGCCGGCGTGGGGCCCTCGGGCAGGTCGAGCCCGACGATGCTCGTCACGTACTGCTGCTCGGCGAGCAGCGAGACCTGCGCGTGCTGGGCGCCGAGCAGCCGGGCGGCCAGCGTGGTGAGCCGGTCCAGGCCCTCCGACCGGGCGCCGGCGGCGAGCAGCCGCCGCACGGCGGCCTGCCGGACGGGGTCGTGGAGGACGTCGTCCGGCGTGCCCGCGAACGGGTCGACCGCTGCCGGGGTCACCCTCGCTCCAGCTCGAACCAGACCGCCTTGCCGAGGGGCCGGTCGTCGACCCCCCACCGCAGCGCGACGGCGTCGACGAGGGCCAGGCCGCGGCCGTCGAGGGCGTTGGGGTCCTCCGGGACGGGCTGCGGGCGGCGGGAGTTCTCGTCGGCGACCTCGATGCGCACCCGCCGGGCGGTGGAGGCGACGACCACCTCGACCTCGCTCCGGCCGTGCAGCACCGCGTTGGTGACGAGCTCGCTGGTGAGCAGCAGCGCGTCGTCGCACCGGTCGGCGCTCAGCCCCGCGGCGGCGCAGCGCTCGGCGACGAAGCGCCGGGCGGCCCGCACCGACGTCAGGTCGGCGGGCAGGGTGGTACGAGCGGGCCGCGGGAGCCCGCTGCTCTGCGCAGCGCTCACCCGGTCGGCTCTGCCCAGGATGCGGCGGCGGCACCCCTCGACCGGCCGGGTCGGCACGGGACCGTCATGCGGACTTGCGCGCCGGCTTCTTCGCCGCCGAGCCGGCCTTGCCCTTGTCGCCGGCGGTCTTGCCGGCGGCCCTGCCGGTGGTCTTGGCGGCGCTCTTCGCAGCGGCCTTCGGCGCGGCCTTCTTCGCCGCGGCCCTCTTCGCGGGCGCCTCCTTCGCCGGGGCCGTGCGGGCCGCCGCCGGCTCCTCGTCCGCCGCACCGGCGTCGGCGAGGTCCGCGGCCGCCGCGGGCCGGCCCTTCTTGGCCGCCTCGACGCTCGCCCGCAGCGCCGCCATGAGGTCGACGACGGTGCCCGCCGTCGGCTGGGCCTCCGCCGGCGTGGGGCCCTCGGGCAGGTCGAGCCCGACGATGCTGGTGACGTGCTGCTCGTCCGCGCGCAGCGAGACCTGCGCGTGCTGGGCGCCGAGGAGCCGGGCGGCCAGCGTGGTGAGCCGGTCC
>DATMKB010000426.1:0-7711 GCA_035553635.1 Mycobacteriales bacterium | reverse complement strand
CGGCGGCGGTCTACCGCGGCGGCAGCCGCTTCGGCGGGACGAAGGCCTTCGCGCTCAACGCCAACTGCGCCACCCGCCAGTACGAGACCAAGGGGGAGTACAGCAAGTGACCGACCCTGTGCTGGCGCTGTCCTTCACCGGGGACATCGCCGCCCCCGCAGTGCAGGGAGCCATCTCCGGTGCGGTCTACGGGCTGCTCGGCCTCGGCCTCGTCCTGCTCTACAAGAGCAACAAGGTCTTCAACTTCGCCCAGGGCGAGTTCGGCACGTGCGCGGCGTTCGGCACGCTGTTCGCGATCTCGGGCAAGGGGTTCCTGCCGGAGATGCCGCTCGCCGTCGCGGTGCTCTTCGGGCTCCTCGTGGGCGTCGCGGTCGCGCTGCTCACCGAGCGGCTCGTCGTGCGGCCGCTGTTCAGCGCGCCGAAGGTGACGCTCGTCGTCGCGAGCGCCGGCGTCGCCCTGCTGCTCATCGCCGTGCAGGGCTTCCTGCAGGGCGCGGAGCCGGGCAACTTCCCGGCGCTCAAGGGCGGCGACGTCATCAACGCGGCGAACATCCGCCTGACGTGGCAGGGCCTGATCATCGTGTTCGTGCTCGCCGTGCTGGCGGTGAGCTCGGCGCTGTTCTTCAGCCGCACGAAGACCGGCACGGCGATCATCGCCGTCTCGCAGGAGCCGACGGCGACGAGCCTGGTCGGCATCAGCGTGGCCCGCACGTCGATGCTGACCTGGGGCCTCGCGGGCCTGCTCGGCGGCATCGCCGGCATCCTGCTGTCGGGCAGCCTGGGCCTCATCGCGCCCGGCTCGCTCACCGGCCTCGCGCTCATCCCCGCCTTCACGGCGGCGGTGTTCGGCGGCATGACCAGCCTGCCCGGAGCGTTCCTCGGCGGCGTCGTCATCGGCGTCGTCGAGGCGCTCGCCTCGGCCAACATCCCCACGGACGTCCTGCCGGGGGCCGGCCGCGTCACCCTGTTCGCCACCCTGCTCCTCGTGCTCCTCGTGCGACCGCAGGGCCTGCTCGGGAAGACCGCCTGATGACCGCTCTCGACGAACGCGCCGGCGCGCCCGAGGGCACCGACGCGCCCGACCCGCACGGCGAGCGCCCCGGCCGCGACTTCGGGCCGGTGCGGTGGGTGCCGCGGCTGCTCGTGCTGGTGCCGCTGGCCTACTGGATCCTGTTCCACATCCCGAACACCGAGTCGTACGTCGCCGTCGCGACCGACGCGGCGATCTACTCGATCGTCGGGCTCAGCCTCAACATCATCATCGGCTACACCGGCCAGCTGTCCCTCGGGCACCAGGGCTTCGTCGGCGTCGGCGCGTTCACCGCGGCCTACGCGCTGACGGTGCAGGGCGTGCCGTTCGCGGTGACCTTCGTGCTCGCCGGCGTGCTCGCGGCGCTGTTCGCGCTCGTCATCGGACTGGTGGCGCTGCGCATCACCGGCCTCTACCTGGCGCTCATCACGCTGGTGTTCGGCCTGGCGCTCGAGACCTCGCTGTTCGAGGTGCCCGAGTTCACCAACCAGGGCGGCGGGCAGCCGGCGGTGCGCCCCGACTGGCTGTTCGACGACGGCCGGTACTACCTGTTCTGCCTGGCGTTCCTCGCCGCCGCCGTCTACCTCGACTACCGCCTGCTCAAGAGCAAGGTGGGGCGCGCGCTGCTCGCCATCAAGGAGAACGAGCGCGTCGCGGAGGCCTTCGGCGTCAACGTCACGCTGTACAAGCTCATCGCCTTCACGCTGTCGGGCACGCTCGCCGGCGTCGCGGGAGCGCTCCTGGCCTTCCGCATCGGCATCGTCACCGGATCGGGCTTCGGCTTCTTCCTGGCGCTGACCTTCGTGCTCATGACGGTGGTCGGCGGGCTCGGCAGCCGCATCGGCGTCATCGCCGGCTCGTCGCTGTTCGCGGTGCTCGACTACATCCTCACGCAGACGCCGGTGAAGGTCGCCGAGGAGTTCATCTTCCGCACCGACGCCCTCAAGCAGTTCGCGCCGCAGTTCATCGGCGCCTTCCTGCTCCTGCTCACGCTGACGCAGTTCCCGGGCGGCATCGCGCAGCAGAACAAGGCGATCCTCGACTGGCTGCACGGCAAGCGCTTCAACCCGCACGACCTGCTGCACCCCGGCAAGGAGTCGGGCCCCGGAACGGTGGAGGGCTCCAGTGTCCGTGCTTGAGGTCCGCGACCTGTCGATCCGCTTCGGCGGCCTGCAGGCGCTCCAGGACGTCAACCTCGAGGTCAACGAGTACGAGATCGTCGGCCTCATCGGCCCGAACGGCGCCGGCAAGACGACGGCGTTCAACTGCATCACCGGCTTCTACACGCCCAACACCGGCACGGTGCGGTACCGGGGGCAGGACGTCACGAAGAGCCCGCCGCACGTCAAGGCGGCGATGGGCTTCGGACGCACCTTCCAGAACGTCGGGATGGTGAAGTCGTCGACGGCGCTCGAGAACCTCATGACGGCGCAGCACGCCAAGGCCGGCTACGACGCCGGCGCCGGCCTGCTGGGCCTGGGCGCCGCGCTGAACGGCGAGAAGCGGCTGCGCGAGAAGGCCGACGCCATCCTCGACCTGCTCGGCCTGCAGTCGATCCGCGACAAGAAGGTCGGCGGCCAGTCCTACGGCACGCTCAAGCTCCTCGAGCTCGGCTGCGCCCTCGCGACCGATCCCGACATCCTGCTGCTCGACGAGCCGACGTCGGGCATGGGCCCGGAGGAGTCCGACGAGCTCGGCGAGCGCCTGCTCACCCTGCGGCGCGAGTTCGCGCTGACGATGCTCGTCATCGAGCACCACGTGCCGCTCGTCCTGCGCGTGTGCGACCACGTGTACGTGCTGAACTTCGGCCGGCTGCTCGCCGAGGGCAAGCCCTCGGTCATCCAGTCGCACCCGGAGGTCGTCGCGGCGTACCTCGGCGGCGAGGCACCCGAGGCGCTCGAGGCCACCGAGGAGACGGCCGAGGACGCCGAGCTCGACGCCCAGCTCGAGGACGCCGTGCACGCGCACCACGACGACACCGTCGCGCTGCCCGCGCAGAAGACCTCGGACGAGGAGCCGCCGGCCCCGGCCCGGCCCCGCCGCGCCCGCACCAGCACGTCCACGCCGCGCCCGAAGAAGCGCGCCCCCCGGAAGGACGCGTCGTCGTGAGCCTGCTCGAGGTCGAGGAGCTCCGCACCGGCTACGGCTCGCTGCCGGTGCTCCAGGGCATCTCGTTCTCCGTCGAGGAGGGCGAGACGGCCGTCATCTTCGGGCTGAACGGCGCGGGCAAGACCACCACGGTCAACTGCCTCGCCGGCGTCCTGCCCACGTGGAGCGGCGAGGTCCGCTTCGACGGCAAGAAGCTGTCCGGCAAGGACGCCCCGGGCATCGTGCGCGAGGGCGTGTCGCTGTCGCCGGAGGGCCGCCGCGTGTGGCCGGGGCTCACCGTGCTCAAGAACCTGGAGCTCGGCGCCTACACGGTCAAGGACAAGGGCCAGGTGCAGCGCACGATCGAGCGGGTGTTCGGCTACTTCCCCCGCCTCGACGAGCGCAAGGACCAGCTCGCCGGCACCCTGTCGGGCGGTGAGCAGCAGATGCTCGCCATCGGCCGCGCGCTCATGTCGAACCCGCGCCTGCTCATGATCGACGAGGCGTCGCTCGGGCTCTCGCCGAAGCTGGCGCAGACGGTGTTCCAGGTCGTGTCGGAGATCAACGACGACGGCACCACCGTGATCATCGTCGAGCAGAACGTCGGCGTGCTCCCGTACGCCGACAAGGCGCTCATCATGGAGAAGGGCGCGCTGACCTTCGACGGCAGCGGCGCCGAGCTCGAGGCGTCCGGCGAGCTGCGCAAGACCTACCTCGGAGAGGGCGCAGAGGTCCACTGACCCGGTGGGCGAGACTGGGGGTGCCCTGTCCCTCGTCGCTGGGAGCCCGCCGTGCCGCACGGGTCCGTCCGCTGGTTCGACCCCGAGCGGGGCTACGGCTTCCTCGCCCCCGACGACGGCAGCGCGGACGTGTTCGTGCACGCCTCCGAGGTCGTCGGCGACGGCGGCCCGCGGCTGCTGCGCGAGGGCCAGGCGGTGGAGTTCGAGGTGGGCGAGAACGAGCGGGGCCCGCAGGCGCTGCGCGTCCGGGTGACGGGCGACGTGGCGGCCGGGTCACGGGTCGGCGTGCTCGGCACCGTCGCCTGGTACGAGCCGGGCAAGGGCTACGGCTTCGCCGTCCCCGACGGCGGGGGCCCCGAGGTCTTCGTGCACAGCTCGGCGATCGTGACGGGGGGCGTCGTCGCCGCGGGCCAGCGGGTGGCCTTCCTCGTGACCGAGGCCGAGCGCGGCCCGCAGGCCGAGCACGTGGTGCCGCTCGGCGCCGAGGCCCGCCCGCCGGCCCCCGCGGACGGCGCCGACGGCACGGTGTCCTGGTACGACGAGGACAAGGGCTTCGGCTTCGTCACGCCCGACGGCGGCGGCCCCGACGTCTTCGTGCACGCCCGCGCGCTGGCCGAGGGGCTGACCTGGCTGTCCGAGGGCGACCGGGTCGCCTACGAGGTGGTGCAGGGCGACAGGGGCCCGCAGGCCCGCGACCTGCACCTGGTGCGCGGCGCCGCGCCCGAGGACGCCCCGGCGCCGCCGCCTCCCGCTCCGCGCCGCGCGGCGAGCACGGGCGCGCGGGCCGGCGAGGGCGTCGTCGCCCGCTACGACGCCGACCGGGGCTTCGGCTTCATCACGCCGGACGCGGGCGGCGAGGACCTGTTCGTGCACGTCTCGGTGGTGCAGGGCGCGGAGCCGCTGCAGCGGGGCGACCGCGTCCGGTACGGCGTGCGGCAGAGCGACCGCGGGCCGCAGGCCGACCGCGTCGAGCGCCTCTGAGACGCGCGACGGCCCGGCACCCTCGCGGGGCCGGGCCGTCAAACGCGCGGGAGGTCAGGCGACGGTGACCTCGGTGCCGGCCTGCTCGGGCTGGCAGACGCGGCAGGCCTTGAGGCCCTTGCCCGCGGCCTCGGCCGGCGTGAGGTAGGAGGTCTCCTCGCGGCCGTCGACGAGCCGGCAGCCGGGCACGTGGTAGCTCGCGGTGCCGGCGACCACGAGGCCGGAGACGTCGCCGGGGGCGTCGGCCTTGACGGTGCGGCCGCTGTCGGCGAGCGCCTCGACGAGCAGGTCGAGCTTGGCCTCGAGCAGCGCGCGGTCCTCGCGGGCGTTCTGCACCACGAGCATCGCGGCGCCGAGCGTCACGAGGGCGAGCCCGATGAGGCCGCCGGAGATGAGGTACGGGAGCTGGCCCAGCAGGGACAGCTGGCCGGCGGCGCCGTTCCAGCCGATGCCGATGGCGAGCAGGCCGATGCCCGCGAGGGCGAGGCCGGCCTTGCCGCCGAGGGCGCCGAAGGAGAAGCCGGGCTTGTTCATGGAGGACCTTCCGGGGGCGGGGACGGGCACTGCCGGGACGTGTTCGACGTCGGGACGCGAGTTCCTGCTCACCTGATCGGCGCTGACCGCCCCCGACGTGAGGGGGACCGTGAGCGAAGGTAGTCCTCCACCACGTACTCGCCCAGCCGCTCGGGGTCGGGCGAGAGGACGCGCCCGCCGTTGCGGGCGGCGATGCCGTGCACGAACTCGACCAGGCGCGGGGAGTCGTCGAGCAGGAAGACGTTGATGGTGGCGCCGGCGCGGGTCAGCCGCTCGACCTCGGCCATGGTCAGCTCGAGCGTCTCCGGCAGTGGCGGCCAGCAGAACTCGGCGAAGCCCTGGCGCGACAGGTGCGCGGTCGGCTCGCCGTCGGTGACGACCATGACCACCGGCTCGGCGTCGCGGTGGCGGGCCAGGTGCCGGCCGGCGAGCACGAGGGCGTGCTGCAGGTTGGTGCCCTGCACGCGCTGCGCGTCGAGGCCGGCGAGCTGCTCGGGCCGGAGCACCTGCGCGTAGTCGCTGAAGCCGATGAGCTCGACGGCGTCCTGCGGGAAGCGGGTGGTGACCAGGGAGTGCAGGGCGAGCGCCGTCTGCTTGGCGGTGCCCCAGGTGCCGTTGACCTCCATCGAGTACGACAGGTCGACGAGCAGCGCCACGGCGGCGCTGCTGCGCCGCTCGGTCTCGACCACCTCGACGTCCTCGGGGCGCATCCGCACCGGGAAGGCGCCGGTGCGCGCCTCGCGCAGCACCGCGTTGCGCACCGTGCGGACGACGTCGATGGGCTGCTCGTCGCCGAACTCCCACGCCCGGCTGCTCCCGGTGACGTCGCCGGCGGCCCCCGCCCGCCGCACGTCGTGCCCGCCGCGGCCGCGGGACTCGAGCCGGGCGAACACCCGGCGCAGCGCCGTGGCGCCGAGCCGGCGCACGGCGCGCGGGCTCATCTGCAGCCGGCCGCGCTCGTCGCGCACGAGGTAGCCCTGCTGCTCGAGCTCCCGCTCGATGCGCTGCAGCTGCGCGAGGTCGTCCACGGCGCCGCGGCCGAGCGCGCGCTGCACGGCCGCCTCGTCGACGTCGGCCAGCCGGTCGCCGGCCAGGGCCTCGGCGACCTCGTCGAGCTCGGCCAGCTCGGCGAGCACGCCGGTGCCCTCGCCGAGGCCCAGGCCCTGCTCGCCGGTCATCCGCTCGCGGCCGCCCCAGCGCAGGTCGGGGCGGAGCGCGCGCAGGTTGTCGCCGAGCTGGGCCATCTGCGAGGCGAGGTCGGGGTCCATCGCGCCGGCCATGAGCTCGCCGAGCTCCTGGCGCTGCTGGGGCGTGAGGCTGTCCATCAGCCGCTGCTGGGCGGCGGCGCGGCGGGCGAGCTCGTCGACGAGCTCCTCGAGCGTCTCCGGCTGCGACGGGAACAGCTGCCCGTGCTTGCGCATGAACTCGTCGAACTGCTCCTGGGAGTGCTCGCCGCGGGCGTCGGCGTCGAGCATCGCGTTGAGGTCGGCGAGCATGTCCTTGACGCGCTGCAGGTCCTCCGGCGTCGCGCTCTGCAGGGCCGACCTCATGCCGGCGAACTGGCTGTCGAGCACCTCCTGCCGGAGCAGCTCGTCGATGCTCTCGTAGGCCTGCCGGGCCTCGGGGGAGCGCCAGTCGTACTCGCGCAGCTGCTCGACGGCGCGGGCGGTGTCGTCGGGGAGGGTGTCGAGCTCGAGCTCGCGCAGGCGGGCGTCGTCGGACGGGTCGGGGAACAGCGCGCCGCGCTCGAGCTCGAGGGCCTGCTCGAGCCGCTCGCGCACCTCCTGCAGCGTGCCGTCGAGTCGGCCGCGCGACCGGGCCTCGCGCTGCCGGCGGGAGATCCGGCGGCGGAGGTCGTCGACGCCGCGCAGGCCGTCCGTCCCGCGCCGGAGCAGGTCCCGGAGCGCCTGCGACGGGCTGGCGCCGTCGAGGACCGCGTCGCCGACGGCGTCGAGCGCCTCGGCGACGTCGAAGGGGGCCTCGAGCGGGTCGCGGCCGCCGTGCCACTCGCCGTAGCGGTAGCCCCTCATGCGCGCGCGGCCCGCTCGTCGGCCCGGCGGTTGATGCTGCGGCACACCGCCTGGGTGACGACGGCGAGCGCCAGCGCGACCACCGCGGCGTACGGCGGCAGCCACTCCCCGGTGAGCACCTTCAGCAGCGGCAGCGTGACGGCGATGACGAGCAGCATCTGGAGCACCGCGACGGCGGACGCGTGCGCGCGGCTGCGATCGCCCCACGAGCGGAACGGGTCGGGCAGCCGGTTGAGCCGGGCGATGCGGCGCCGCTCGGCCCGGCGCCACGCGGGGTCGTCGATCGGCCTGGCGCCGCGTGCGGCGAC
>DATMKB010000425.1:0-2245 GCA_035553635.1 Mycobacteriales bacterium | reverse complement strand
GCGGCCCGCACGGCGCACAGCCGCACGAGCTCGTCGTAGGCCGTCTCGCCGATGAGCGCGGTGAGCTCCGGCCCGTACGACAGGTAGAGCGGCTCGGCGCCGACGTGCGCGTCCGGCGAGCCGGTGCACCACCAGTGCAGGTCCTCGCCGCCGGGGCCCCAGCCGCGCCGGTCGAACTCGCCGAGCGAGTCGACCAGCACCTCGACGTCGTCGGCCCGCACGACCCGCTCCTGGGTGCGGCGCACGGGCAGCTGCCAGCAGACGTCGGGCTTGGTCTCGAGCGGGTGCCGGCCGGTGCGCAGCGCGTGGGCGTGCAGCGCGCAGCCCTCGCCGCCGCTGAAGCCGGGCCGGTTGAGGAACACGCACGCGCCGTCGACCGTGCGCGTGCGGCGGGCCGGCTCGCCCTCGAGCTCGTCGTCCTCGCTCGTGCCCCGGCGGCGCCCGACGTCGGCGTACTGCCAGTGCTTCTTCTTCAGCTCGGCGGCGAACCGCGTGACCCGCTGCTCGTCCTCGTCGTCGGACCAGAAGGCGCCGTGGCTGCAGCAGCCGTCGTCGGCGCGCCCCTCGACGACGCCGTGGCAGCCGTTGCCGTAGACGCAGGTCCAGCGCGACAGCAGCCAGGTCAGGTCGGCCCGGACGACGTGCTCGGGGTCGCCGGGGTCGGTGAACTCCACCCAGTCCCGCGGGAAGTCCGGGTCGACCTCGCCGGTCGCCCCGCGCCGGCCCGGCATTCCCAGCGGGACCGCGCTCATCCGGGGATCTCGTCCGGCAGCACGCGGACGGCCAGGACGGCGACGTCGTCCTCGAGCTCGTCGCCCACCAGCGCGCCGAGCACGTGGTCGAGGACCTCCTGCGCCGTGCCGTGCGGCGCCGAGGCCAGGGCCTCCTCGAGCGCCGACAGGCCCTCGTCGAGGTCGCGGCCGCGGTGCTCGACCAGGCCGTCGGTGTAGAGCAGCAGCAGCGTGCCGGGGCCGACGGCCTCCTCGGTCTCCTGCCGCTCGGTGCCGAGCGCGGCGCCGACGAGCAGAGACACGTTGTCGCGCAGCAGCCGCACCGACCCGTCGCCGCGGCGCAGCGCCGGCGGGAGGTGGCCGGCGTTGGCGAGCCGCAGGACGCGGTCCTGGCCGAGGCCCGGCAGCTCGAGCCGGCCGTAGACGCAGGTGGCGAGCTGGGCCATGTCGAGGCCCTGCACGAGCTGGTCGAGCCGGTCGAGCACGACGGCCGGGGAGCTGCCCTGCCAGGCGTAGCTCTGCAGCACCGAGCGCAGCTGGCCCATCGCCGCCGCGGCGGTGAGGTCGTGCCCCATCACGTCGCCGACCGCGATGCCGACGGCGCCGTCGGGCAGCTTGACGACGTCGTACCAGTCGCCGCCGACCTGGGCCGCGGCCGAGCCGGGCAGGTAGGCCGCCGCGACGTCGAGGCCCTCGACCTGCGGCAGCTCGGGCAGCAGGCTGCGCTGCAGGGCCTCGGCCACCTGGTGCTCGCGCTGGTACAGCCGGGCGTTGTCGACGGTCAGGGCGGCCCGCCGGGCGAGGTCGGCCGCCGTCGCGAGGTCCTCCTCGTCGAACCGGCGGCTGCTGGTGGTGAACAGCCCCAGCGCGCCGAGCACCTGCCGGCGGGCGCGCAGCGGCACGATGATCGCCGAGCCGACGCCGATCTGCCGGTAGACCTCGGCGAGCTCCGGGTCGGTGATGGCGCGGTCGATCGCCTCGGCCGAGACCTCGCTGAGCAGCTGCGGCGGACCGCCGCGCAGCACCGACGCCGTCTCCGAGGCGTCCGACAGCCCGGCCGGCTGCAGCTCCTCCAGCCGGCGCAGCAGCGCGAGCTTCTCCGGGTCGCGGTGGGTGGCGGCCACGCGCTGCACGCCGCCGTCGGGGTCGAGCAGGTGGACGGTGCACCAGTCGGCGAGCAGCGGCACGACGAGCTGGGTCAGCCGGTCGAGCGACTCGTCGACGTCGAGGGTGGCGGCGAGCATCGAGGTCGCCTCGGCGAGCAGGGCGAGCCGGCGCTGCGCCTGCTCGGCGTCGGCGCGGGCCTGCTGCTCGGCGGCGAGGTGCCGCTCGCGCTCCTGCTCGGCGAGCACGCGGCTCGTGACGTCGGCCTGGATGCCGACGAAGTGCGTCAGCCGGCCCTGCCCGTCGTAGACCGGCGACAGCGACAGCTCGTTCCAGAAGGCCGTGCCGTCCTTGCGGTGGTTGAGCAGCGTCACCGTGCCGTGCTCGCGCCGCTCGAGCAGCTCCCGCAC
>DATMKB010000424.1:0-4259 GCA_035553635.1 Mycobacteriales bacterium | reverse complement strand
TGGTGGGAGGGCCTGACGGAGGAGCCGCCGGCCCACCTCACCGACTGGCGCGGCAACGACTGGACGCCGGAGTCCGAGACCCCGGCCGCCCACCCGAACGCCCGCTTCACCACGCCGGCCGGCCAGTGCCCGACCATCGCGCCCGAGTGGGAGGACCCGAAGGGCGTCCCGATCTCGGCGATCCTGTTCGGCGGCCGCCGCGCCTCCGCCGTCCCGCTGGTCACCGAGGCCTTCGACTGGCAGCACGGCGTCTTCCTCGGCTCGACGGTCTCCTCCGAGACCACCGCCGCGGCCGCCGGCGCCATCGGCCAGCTGCGCCGCGACCCCTTCGCGATGCTGCCGTTCTGCGGCTACAACATGGGCGACTACGCCGGCCACTGGCTCGAGATCGGCGAGGCCACCGACGCCGACAAGCTGCCGCGCATCTACTACGTCAACTGGTTCCGCAAGAGCCCCGAGGGCAAGTGGCTGTGGCCGGGCTTCGGCGAGAACAGCCGCGTGCTCAAGTGGATCGTCGACCGGCTCGAGGGCCGCGCCGAGGGCGTGCAGACGCCGATCGGCGTCCTGCCGAGCAAGGACGAGCTCGACCTCGAGGGCCTCGACATCCCCGCCGAGGACCTCGAGCTGCTGCTGTCGGTCGACCCGGAGGTCTGGCGCCAGGAGGCCGGGCTCATCCCCGAGTTCTTCGCCCAGTTCGGCGACCACCTGCCCAAGGCCCTGCAGGAGGAGCACGCCAAGCTCGTCGAGCGCCTGGGCTAGCCGCACCGCGTCCGGAGCCCGCCGTCCCTTCGGGGTGGCGGGCTCCGCCGCGTCCGGGCCCGGTGCCCCGCGCTCGTGCCGGCCGGCCGACCACGGGCGAGGGGTCCGCGTCCCGGGGCATAGGCTCCGCGCGTGGGGCTGAGCGACCTGGTCTACGGCGCCTACGAGCGCCGGCTGGCGAGGAGCCTCGGCCGCTCGGGCGCCCCTGTGCCGCGCCACGTCGGCGTGATCCTCGACGGCAACCGCCGGTGGGCCCGCGCGATGGGCACGAGCAGCGCCGACGGCCACAAGCGCGGCGCGGCGAAGATCGTCGACCTGCTCGGCTGGTGCGACGACGCCGGCGTCGAGCTGGTGACGCTCTGGCTGCTGTCGACCGACAACCTCTCGCGGCCCGAGGCCGAGCTGCGGCCGCTGCTCGACATCATCGTCGACGTCGTCACCGACCTCGCCCGGCCGGAGAACCGGTGGACGCTGCGCATCGTCGGTGCGCTCGACCTGCTGCCCGCCGACACCGCCCGCCGGCTCAAGGAGGCGGCGGCCGGCACGGAGGGGCGGCCGGGGGTCGAGGTGAACGTCGCTGTCGGCTACGGCGGCCGCCGCGAGATCGCCGACGCCGTCCGGGCGATGCTCCAGGCGCACGCCGCCGCCGGCCGGAGCCTGGAGGAGGTCGCGGAGATCCTCGACGTCGAGCACATCGGCGAGCACCTCTACACCCGCGGCCAGCCCGACCCGGACCTCGTCATCCGCACGAGCGGCGAGCAGCGGCTGTCGGGCTTCCTGCTGTGGCAGAGCGCGCACAGCGAGTTCTGGTTCTGCGAGGCGTACTGGCCGGACTTCCGGCGGGTCGACTTCCTGCGCGCGCTGCGCGCCTACGCCGCGCGCCAGCGCCGCTTCGGCACCTGACGCCGGCGGTCCGCCCCGGCGGGGGTCGCGTGATCGACGGACGTGCCGCGACGCCGGCCGCTGATCGACGGAGCTCCCGCGACGCCCCTCCTTCCGTCGATCACCGCAGCACCGGTCCCCGCAGGCGCACCGTCAGCCCGGGCGGGTCCTGCCGCCCGCGGGCGGTCTCGAGCAGCCGCGCCACGGTGCGGCGGGGCTCCGCCCGCAACCGCCGCGGCGTCACGTGCGCCAGCACCAGGCCCCGCTCGGTGAAGCGCAGGTCGCGGTCGAGCGTGGCGTCGAGGTCGTCCTGGCTGCCGTGGTGCTCGAGGCTGTCGACCTCGGCGCCGGTGCCGCGCCCGAGCAGCCACACGTCGGGCCGCCCGACGAGGACGCCGTCGACGAGCAGGTCGGGGTTGAGGCAGAAGGGCACGCCGCAGCCGGCGAGCGCGTCGGCCAGCTCGGCCTCGGGCGGCGACGCTGCGCCGCGGGCGGCGTCGAGCAGGGCCCGCCGCACCCTCGCCGTCCCGCCTCGCGGCTCCCGCGCGAGCAGTGCCGTGACGTCCTGCGGCCGGACCCGCCCGTCGGCGACGGCGGCGAGCACCACGCCCCGCACGGCGCCCAGGTGCGGCAGGTGGAGGCCGGCGTCCAGGAGCGCTCGCGCAGGCGGGGCGACCGGCAGGCCGGCCCAGCGCTCGTCGGCCAGGGCGTCGAGGCCGCGGCACCGGCGCACGGGCACCAGCGGCGTCGAGACCCGCCGCCGCTCGGCCGGGACGAGCACCTGCGCCCGGGCGACCTCGGGCGCCCACCGCCAGCCCCGCAGGTGCAGCAGCAGTGCCCCGGTCGCGCGCGCGCCGGGACCGCCGTGGTCGACCGCGGCCCGCAGGAGCTCGCGCCCGGCCGGGTCGGCGAGCACGAGGCCGGGCGCGACGCGGGTCAGCCGGCCGGCGCGCACGGCGCGCTGGCGCTGCCGGTCGAGGGCGGGAGCGGACGTCACGGGGACAGCGGACACCCCGCCGCACCGCGTCCGGTGACCCGCTGTGGACGGACGGCGCCGTCCACAGGGCCCCACCCCGCTGATCGACGGAAGATCCGCGACACCGTGGCCTCCGTCGATCACGGGGAGGCGTCGCGGATCCTCCGTCGATCACCGGCGGAGCGGCTCCCAGCGTGTCGCGCACCCGCGGGGTCGGGCGCGTCCTAGCGTCCGCGGCAGCGGACGGCGCCACGCCGGACGCCCGGGAGGCCCGATGCACGCACGTGCGTGGAGGGGGGCCGCGACCCGGCCGCCTGGGCGGCCCGGTCCGAGCCCCGACTGAGAGGCCGCCCATGACCACCTTCGTGCTCGACACCAGCGTCCTGCTCTCCGACCCGGGAGCGCTCGCCCGGTTCGACGAGCACGAGGTGGTCCTGCCCCTCGTGGTCATCAGCGAGCTCGAGGGCAAGCGCGACCACCCCGAGCTCGGCTGGTTCGCGCGGCAGTCCCTGCGGCTGCTCGACGACCTGCGGGTGCGCCACGGCCGGCTCGACGAGGCGATCCCGGTGGGCGAGGGCACGCTGCGGGTGGAGCTCAACCACGTCGACTCCTCGCGGCTGCCGGCCGGCTTCCGCGGCGACGACGGCGACAGCCGCATCCTCGCCGTGGCCGCCAACCTCGCGGCCGAGGGCTCGGACGTCGTGCTCGTCAGCAAGGACCTGCCGCTGCGCGTCAAGGCCGCCTCCATCGGCCTCACGGCGCAGGAGTACCGCGCCGAGCTCGCCGTGAGCACCGGCTGGACCGGCATGGACGAGCTGACGGTGGCCGGCACGGACCTCGACACCCTCTACGAGACCGGCCGGCTCGAGCTGCCGGAGGCGGCCGAGCTGCCGACGCACACCGGCCTCGTGCTGCTGTCGGAGCGGGGGAGCGGCCTGGGCCGCGTCGCGCCGGACAAGTCGGTGCGGCTGGTGCGGGGCGACCGCGACGCGTTCGGCGTGCACGGGCGCTCGGCCGAGCAGCGCGTCGCCATCGACCTGCTTCTCGACCCCGAGGTCGGCATCGTCTCGCTCGGCGGGCGCGCGGGCACCGGCAAGTCGGCGCTCGCGCTGTGCGCCGGGCTCGAGTCGGTCATGGAGCGCCGGGCGCACAAGAAGGTGGTGGTCTTCCGGCCGCTGTACGCCGTCGGCGGCCAGGAGCTGGGCTACCTGCCCGGCGACAGCGCCGAGAAGATGGCCCCCTGGGCGCAGGCCGTCTTCGACACCCTGGGCGCGCTCGTCGCCCCGGAGGTGGTCGAGGAGGTCCTCGCCCGCGGCCTGCTCGAGGTGCTGCCGCTCACCCACATCCGCGGCCGGTCGCTGCACGACGCGTTCGTCGTCGTGGACGAGGCGCAGTCGCTCGAGCGCGGCGTCCTGCTCACGGTGCTCTCGCGGCTCGGGCAGGGCTCGCGCGTCGTCCTGACCCACGACGTCGCCCAGCGCGACAACCTGCGCGTCGGCCGGCACGACGGCGTCGCGGCGGTCATCGAGGCGCTGCGCGGGCACCCGCTGTTCGCCCACGTGACCCTGACCCGGTCCGAGCGCTCGCCGATCGCCGCCCTGGTGACGGAGATGCTCGAGGACCTGCCGCTGTAGCTACAGCG
>DATMKB010000423.1:0-2299 GCA_035553635.1 Mycobacteriales bacterium | reverse complement strand
GAGGGCATCGACATCGGCCCGTCGCCGACGGACGCCGCCCTGGCCGCCGACCTGGCGCTGCCCATCGAGGAGATGGACCTGACCGTCCGCTCCTACAACTGCCTCAAGCGCGAGGGCATCCACACCGTCGGCGAGCTCGTCTCGCGCAGCGAGGCGGACCTGCTCGACATCCGCAACTTCGGCGCGAAGTCGATCGACGAGGTCAAGGTCAAGCTGCACGGCATGGGCCTGGCGCTCAAGGACAGCCCGCCCGGGTTCGACCCGTCGCAGGTCGCGAGCACCTACGGCACCGACGAGTACGGCGCCGTCGACTTCTCCGCCGGCGACGACGACGGCCAGTCCTTCGCCGAGACCGAGCAGCTCTAGAGACGCACGACGGCCGGCCCGCACCCGCGGGCCGGCCGAGCACCACCCGCAGCACAGCAGGCAGTCACACAGCAGGCAGGGCCCCCGCGACCGCGGCGGCGCCCCCACGGAGCGCCCGCTCCCGCCCCTGATCGGAGAAGACCGTGCCCACGCCCACCAAGGGTCCCCGCCTCGGCGGCAGCCCCGCGCACGAGCGGCTCATGCTGGCGAACCTCGCCACCGCGCTGTTCGAGCACGGCCGCATCACCACCACCGAGACCAAGGCCAAGCGGCTGCGCCCGTACGCCGAGAAGCTCGTCACCTTCGGCAAGCGCGGCGACCTGCACGCCCGCCGCCAGGTCATGAAGGTCATCCGCGACAAGAGCGTCGTGCACGCCCTGTTCGCCGAGATCGGCCCGCGCTACGAGAACCGCCCCGGCGGTTACACGCGCATCATCAAGATCGGCAACCGCAAGGGCGACAACGCGCCCATGGCGATCATCGAGCTCGTCGAGGCGCTGACCGTCGGCCAGTCGGCCGTCGGCGAGGCCGAGCGCGCCCGCGGCACGCAGACCGCGCCGCGCAAGGCCGCCACCGGCGCCACGGCGGAGTCCGCCGAGGAGCTCGCCGGCGAGAGCGAGACCGCCGCGGGCGTCGCCGCGCGCGCCGCCGGCGAGACGCCGGAGACCGACGTCGCCCCGACCGGTGAGGACAGCCCGGAGAGCCCCGACAGCCCGGACTCGCCCGACAGCGCCGACTCGCCCGACGACGACACCGCGCCCGTCGTCGCCGACGCCGAGGCCTCCGCCGGTGCGGCCACCGCCGAGACCGACGGCCCGGCCGACGAGGACGCCAAGTAGCACCCGCGCCCGACGAGGCCGCCGCTCCCTCCGGGGACGGCGGCCTCGCGCGTGCCGGGGAGCACGCGCCGGCCGAGGGCGCGGTGCGCGTGCGGATCGACCTCGGCTACGACGGCACCGCCTTCGGGGGCTGGGCGGCCCAGCCCGGCCGGCGCACCGTCCAGGGCGAGCTGGAGCGGGCGCTCGCCGTCCTCGACCCGGCGGCGCCGCGGCTGACCGTCGCGGGCCGCACGGACGCCGGCGTGCACGCCCGCGGCCAGGTGGCGCACGCCGACCTCGCGCCGGCCGTCGCCCGTGACCGGCTGCTGCTGCGCCGCCTCAACGGCCTGCTGCCCGAGGACGTGCGCGTGCGGGCGGTGGCCGAGGCGCCGGCGGGCTTCGACGCCCGGTTCTCCGCGCTCGCCCGCACCTACCGCTACCGGGTGGCCGACGGCCCGCAGCTGGCCGACCCGCTGCGCCGGGCCGAGGTGCTCGCCTGGCCCCGGCCGCTCGACGTGGCCGCGATGGCCGCGGCGTGCCCGGCGATGCTCGGCGAGCACGACTTCGCCGCCTTCTGCAAGCGCCGCGAGGGCGCCACCACCGTGCGGGCCCTGCTCGCCCTGCACTGGGCGCGCGAGGAGGGCGGGCTCGCCGTGCTCACCATCACGGCCGACGCCTTCTGCCACTCGATGGTGCGCTCGCTCGTCGGGGCCTTCCTCGCCGTGGGGGAGGGGCGGCGGCCGCCGGAGTGGCCGGCGTCCCTGCTGGGGCTCGGCACCCGGGCCGGCGACGTCGTCGTCGCGCCGCCGCACGGGCTCGTGCTCGAGCGCGTCGACTACCCGCCGGACGCCGAGCTCCTGGCACGGCAGGCCGTCACCCGCAACGTCCGGAACCCGGTGGACGGGCCCTGACACTGGGGGCATGGGGTACGTCGACGTCCAGCGGTTGAGCGCCGTCCTGCCCGACGGGCGGGGGCTCTTCGCCGACGTCAGCTTCCGCGTCGGCGAGGGCACGAAGACCGCGCTCGTGGGCGCGAACGGCACCGGCAAGACGACGCTGCTGCGGATGGTGGCGGGCGACCTGCCGCCGGCGGCCGGCACGGTGGCCCGCGACGG
>DATMKB010000422.1:0-4217 GCA_035553635.1 Mycobacteriales bacterium | reverse complement strand
GGCTAGGGCTGGGGCTGGTCGTCGGGCTCGGAGACGGGCTCGGGCTCGGGCTCGGGGACGGGCTCGGCGAAGGGCTCTCCTCCACCACCGGCTCGGACGCCGTCTCCGGCGCGGTCGCCGTCTCCGGGGCGGTCGCCGTCTCCGGCGCGGGCTCCGGCGCCGGCGCGAGGTGCGCGACGAGGGCCGCGGCGTCGACCCGCCCGGCGCCGTAGGCGGTGTCGTACCCGGCGGGCCCGAGGTCGACGGCCGTCGTCATGAGCGCGGCGCGGACGTCGGCGGCACGGGCCGTCGGGGCGGCGGCCCGGGCGAGCGCCGCGGCGCCGGCGACGAACGGCGTCGCCATGGACGTGCCGCTCATGAGGCCGTGGCCGCCGCCCGGCAGCGTCGACAGCACGCTGACGCCGGGCGCCACCACGGCCAGGTGCGCCCCGGTGTTCGAGAACGAGGGCCGGACGCCCTTGCTGTCGACGGCGCCGACGGCGACGACGCCGCTGTAGGCCGCCGGGTACTGCGGCGTGCTCGTGCCCTCGTTGCCCGCCGCGGCCACGACGACGACCCCGCGGTCGAGGGCGTACCGGACCGCGCCGGCCAGCACGCTGTCGCTGCGCGGGCCGCCCAGGGACAGGTTGACCACCGTCGCGCCGGCGTCCACCGCCTTGACCACGCCCTCGGCGACGGCCGACGACGAGCCGCCGCCGGAGGCGTCGAGCACCCGCACCGGCAGCAGCCGCGCCCGCCAGGCGACGCCCGCGCCGCCCGTGCCGTTG
The DNA here is from genome assembly GCA_035553635.1 of Mycobacteriales bacterium. Lineage (GTDB taxonomy): Bacteria > Actinomycetota > Actinomycetes > Mycobacteriales > SCTD01 > DATLGD01. Next base: position 3,450 of record DATMKB010000422.1, on the reverse strand, counting down.
CCGGCGACGGCGGCCGCGATGCCCGCGACGTGCGTGCCGTGGCCGTTGGCGTCCTGCGGGACGCCGTCGCCGTCGACGAGGTCGAACCCCGGCACGAGCGCGGGAGCGAGGTCGGGGTGCCCGAGGTCGACGCCGCTGTCGACCACCGCGACGAGCTGGCCGGAGGCGTCCCCGCGCTCCCAGGCGACGTCCGCGCGGACCGCGGCCAGGCCCCACTGCTGGGACTGCAGCGGGTCGGGCGCCGGCACCTGCGCGGCCCGCACCGGCACGGAGACGTCCGCGGCCAGGACGCCCCGCCCGTCGGCCCAGCGGGCCGCCATCGCCCGGCCCTCGCGCCAGCCCGCGGCGCGGCTGCGCCGGACGACGAGCGTGCCGTCGGGCCGCTCGACGAGCGCGGAGACCTCCACGCCGCCGTCGGGCACGGGGACGACGGCGGCGTCGGTGGACGCCTCGGCCGGCGCCGCGGGGGCCGCGAGGGCCACCGCGAGGACCGCCGCCAGGACAGGGGCGACGAGCGGACGGGTCATGGTCACGGCATCGGCAACGCGCCACGACGGTCTTCAGTGCCCGGAACGGGCGCACCGGGACGAAGACGGCCCGAACGGACCACGCACCACCCGTGCGGGTGACCCTCCTGCGCTAGTGCCCCTGCGCCGCCACGGCCGCCGCCGCCGCGGCCGCGGCGTCCGGGTCGAGGTACCGGCCGCCGCGCACGGTCGGGCGGAGGTCGTCGTCGAGCTCGTAGACGAGCGGCTGCCCGGTGGGGACGTTGAGCCCCACGACCTCCTCGCGCGACAGCCCGTCGAGGTGCATGACGAGCGCCCGCAGCGAGTTGCCGTGCGCCGCGACGAGCACCGTCTCGCCCGAGCGCAGGTCCGGCACGACGGCGTCGTACCAGTAGGGCAGCATCCGGGCGACGACGTCGGCGAGGCACTCGGTGCGCGGCACGAGGTCGGTGGCGAGCAGGCGGTAGCGCTCGTCGCCGCTGACGTCCCACTCGGAGCCGGGCTCGATGGGCGGCGGCGGGGTGTCGTAGCTGCGGCGCCACAGCATGAACTGCTCGTCGCCGTACTTCTCCCGGGTGGCCGACTTGTCCAGGCCCTGCAGCGCGCCGTAGTGACGCTCGTTGAGCCGCCAGTGCCGGCGCACCCGCACCCAGCTGCGGCCGCACGCCTCGAGCGCGATGTTCGAGGTGCGGATCGCGCGGGTGAGCAGCGAGGTGTGCACCACGGTCGGCAGCAGCCCGGCCTCGGCGAGCTGCACGCCGCCCAGGCGGGCCTGCTCCACGCCGGTCCCGGTGAGGTCGACGTCGACCCAGCCGGTGAACAGGTTCTTGCGGTTCCACTCGCTCTCGCCGTGGCGGAGCAGGATCAGCGTCGGCACGCGCTCATCCTGCCGTCTCAGCGGCGGGCGTCCCGACGGGGGGCCCAGTCCGGGGTGCCTGCGGGGCGGCGGCCGGCGCCGTCGTAGCCGACCTTGGCCGCGAGCGCCGGGTCGGTGTCCAGCCGGTCGCCGTAGGCCAGGTACGGCAGCGCGTCGGCGTCCTGCTCGAGGAGCTGGAGCACCTCGCCGAGCACCCGGTCGACGAGCTCGGCCGACGGCTCGGGCAGCGAGCCGACGAGGAACACGTCGCCGACGTCGTCGACGGCGTAGTGCACGTCGCGCAGGCCGAGGTTGCGCCGCAGCAGGTGCCGGTGCAGCGCGAGCGGGTCGGGGACGGCGTTCTGCACGACGTGCATGACGAACGCCTCGACCGCCACGGCCTGGGCGCCGGCGATGAGCCAGACCTGCGTCGTCGGGCGGCGGGTGCCGTGCAGCTCGACGAGGTACGCGCCCGCCTCGACCCGCTCGAACGGGGCGCCGAGCTCGGACAGCACGTCGAGCAGGACGCCGTCGAGCTGCCAGACGCGCGCCTCCCGGTCGGCGGTCACGCCCTGTCGGGGTCGGCGAACCGGGCGAAGGCCTGCAGGTTCGCCAGGCTCTCGCCGCGCTCCTTGCGCCAGGCCCACTCGCGCCGGATCGAGCTGGCGAACCCGAGCTCGAGCAGGGCGTCGAAGGTGCCGTCGGCGTACTCGAGCACCGACCCGAGGAGCCGGTCGACCTCCTCGGCCGTCACCGCCGACAGCGGCAGCCGCCCGACGAGGTAGACGTCGCCGGAGGCGTCGATCGAGAACGCGACGGCGTACAGGCGGGCGTTGCGGCGCAGCAGGAAGCGGTAGACCTCCTCGGCGTTCTCGTCCGGCCGGCGGCAGACGAACGCCTCGACGAGCAGCGCGTGCCGGCCGACGACGAGCCAGCAGTGCGTCGCGAGCTTGTGCGTGCCGGGCAGCGTGACGAAGAACTGCCCCTCGCCGTGCACCTCGTGCTGCACGCCGGCCTCGACGAGGGCGTCGCTGATGACCTGGGAGAGCGCGGCGCGGTCGGTCACGGCTCCGACCGTACGGGTCGGCGGGGTCAGTCGCGACCGCAGGGCGGGTCGCCGGCGGCCTCCCGGACGCGCCGGGCGACGTCGGTGAGCAGGGCCAGCTCGTCGGCGTCGACGAGGTCGACGAAGACCCGGCGGACGGTCTCGACGTGCCCCGGCGCCGCGGCCTCGACGAGGCGCCGGCCCTGCGCGGTGAGCCGCACGACGGTGCCGCGGGCGTCGGTGGGGCAGTCGAGGCGCTCGACCAGCCCGCGGGCCTCCATCCGCCGCAGCTGGTGGCTGACCCGGCTGCGGTCCCAGCCGACGACGCGGCCGAGGTCGCGGGCCCGCAGGCCGTCGGCCGGGCCCTCCGAGAGCGGGACGAGCAGCGCCCAGTCGGCCTCGGACAGGCCGTGCTCCGCCAGCTGCTCCGACGTCGCCTGCCCGACCGCGGCGTGCATGTCGAGCCAGCCGCGCCACATGCGCTGCTCGTCGTCGGTCAGCCAGCGGGTCACCCGACCAGCCTACCGCGGCGTTGTTGACACGTCACCATCAGGCGCCTACCGTTGTTGACACATCAACCACTCACCGGCCCAGGAGGCCCCCATGACCGCTCCCACCACGACCGCCACCGCCGACCTCACCGCCCTGTCCGGCGACTACGTCGTCGACGCCACGCACAGCCGGATCGGCTTCGTCGCCCGGCACGCCATGGTCACGAAGGTCCGCGGCGACTTCACCGCCTTCGAGGGCCGCGCGACGCTCGACTTCGCCGACCCGGCCCGTTCGACCGCCGAGGCCGTGATCGAGGTGGCGAGCGTCGACACCCGCAACGAGCAGCGCGACGAGCACCTGCGCACCAACGACTTCTTCGACGCCTCGAACCACCCGCAGATCACCTTCCGCTCGACCGGCGTCGAGGTGGTCGACGCGGAGAACGCCCGCGTCACCGGGGACCTGACGATCAAGGGCACCACCCGCCCGGTCACCTTCGACGTCGAGGTCACCGGCGCGTCCAAGGACCCGTTCGGCAACACCCGCGTCGG
>DATMKB010000421.1:0-4541 GCA_035553635.1 Mycobacteriales bacterium | reverse complement strand
ACGCCCGCCCGGGCCACCGGCAGCGTCACCGGCACCGTCGCCCTGGCGCTCGGCGGCACGACGCTGGCCGGCCCGGTCTCGGTCGGCCCCGACGGCCTGCGCGTCGGCGGGACGAGCGGCACCGGCACGCTGACCGTCGCCGGCCGCGCGCTGTCCGGCACCTTCACGCTGACCCGCAGCGGCGACACGGTCACGCTCACCGCCACCGACGCCGCCCTCGACCTCGGCGTCGCCTCGCTGACCGGCGCGGCGCTGAGCCTGACGGTCAGCCCGTCCGGCGTGGTCGGCACGCTCACCGGGACGGCTGCGCTGACCCTGCCCGGCCTGGCCGCCACCGGCCCGCGTGCGGTCAGCGTCACGGTCGACACGACGGGCGCCGAGCCCGTCCTCGTCGTCGACGCCGACGTCACGGGCCTGACGGTGAGCGGCACGGCCGGGGCCGTGAGCGGTCGGCTGTCCGTCGCGCTCACCGGCGGCCTGCTGGCCGTGTCGGTGTCGGGCGGCAGCCTCACGCTCCCGGACGGCGGGTCGGTCACCGGCGTCGAGGGCCTGGTCCTCGCGCTGCCGGACCGCGACGGCACCGGCGGACCCGGCACGGCCGGCCTGGCCGGCTACCTGTCCGGCCTGCTCGGCAGCGTCCGGGTCAGCGTCCGGGTGAACACCACCGGCCTCGCGGTCGACGAGACCGTCGTCGTCGGCGGGGCGACCCGGCGGGTCAGCGTCACGGCCGAGGCCGGCTTCGACGACCTCGCGCTGTCCGGCCGCATCGACCTCGGGCCCGTGCACCTCGAGGGCGACGTCGCCCTGACCGACGGCGCCTTCGCCGGCCGCGACCTCACCGCCTTCTTCGGCGCCGGGCCGCTCCTGCTGCCGGACGGCTCCCGCAACCCGCTGGCCGCGGGCCTGCTGCTCACCGGCGCCACCGTGGCGGTCGTCGACGACGGCACCGTGCGCGCCGTCGTCGCCCGCGGCACCGTGGAGCTGCTCGGCGTCCCCGGCCTCACCGCCCGCGGCACCGTGTCCTTCCGGTACAGCACGGGCGCCGTCTCCCGCCCCGTCGCGCTGCCCGGCGGCGGCGTCGTCGACGTCGTCTTCACCGGTGCCGACGCGGGCTCGGCGGCGAGCGACGGCCTGGTGCTCGTCCTGTCCGGCCAGGAGGTGCAGCTCGGCGCCGACGTGTCGCTCGTGGGCACGGCGCTGCGGCTGACCGCCCGCGGCCTGACCGCGTCCGTGCCGTCCGGCGGCGGCGACCCGGTCGTCGAGGTCACCGGCGGCACCGGCACGGTCGAGCTGTCGTCGGCCGGCCTCGTCGTCGCGACGCCGCTGACCGCGCAGGTGGTCGTCCGCCTGCCGGGGGCGGCCGTCACCGGCACCTTCACCCTGGCCCTGGCCGGCACCGGTGCGGGCACCGAGCTCAGCGTCCGCAGCGGCGCGGCCACCGTCACCGTCGGCGGTGCCCGGCTCACCGGCCCGCTCGTCGTGAGCCGCCGCGGCACCGGCTCGGCCGCCACCACGACCGTCTCGGTCGGCCCGGCCTCCACGCTCGAGCTCGTCCCGTCCGTCCTGTCGCTGTCCGGCGTCACCGGCACCCTCACCGCCGGCCCGGCCGGCGTCACCGGCTCGCTGACCGGGGCGCTCGCGGCGTCGCTGCCCGGCGTGAGCCTGGCCGCGAGCACGCTGACCGTCGAGGTCGACACCGCCCGCGGCGCCGTCACGGTCCTCGCCCCGGGGGCGCAGGTGACCGCCGGCCCGGCCGTGCTCACCGCCGACGTCGCGCTCCGCCGGTCCGTGGTCGACGGCGCCGTCGGGGTCGGCCTGACGCTGACCGGCGCGCGGCTCGACCTGCCCGGCGTCGCGCTGCGCGCCGGCGGCGGCACGGTGCAGCTGGCCGGTGACGGCTCCGGCGCCCTCGTCGGCACCGTCACCGGCACGGTCACCACCGACCTGCCCGGCGTCACGGTCCGCGGCGAGCTCGTCCTGGCCGTCGACACCCGCGCGTCCTCGCCGGCGCCCGACGCCGCGCTCACCGGCACCGGCGTCGTGCTGGCGCTCGGCGGCGCCGAGCTGCGCGGCGACCTGTCGGCCACCGCGGCGAGCGGCGTGCTCACCGTCGCCCTCACCGGCGCCGCGCTCGAGCTGGCCGGCGGCGTCGTCCGCGTCACCGGCGCGACCGCCACCCTCACCCGCGCGAGCGACGGCACGGTCACCGGCTCGGTCACCGGCACCGTCGCCGTCACCGTGCCGGGCGTCGTCGTGACCGGCACCTTCACCACCGCGCTCGGAGGCGGCGCGCCCTCGCTGTCGGCGCCGGACGCGGTCATCACCGTCGCCGGCCTGGCCCTCGGAGGACGGCTCACGCTCACCGCCTCCACCGACGCCGCCGGCCGCCCCGTCGTGCGCGCCGTGCTCGCCGACGACAGCACCCGCCGGGCGCTGACGGTCACGGCCGGCAGCACCACCGTGGCCACCGTCGAGGGCGCGAGCGGGACGCTCGTCGCCTCGGCCGCCGGCCTCGTCGGCGACCTGGCGCTCACCGGGCTCGCGCTCACGGTGCCCGGCGTGCAGGTCACCGGCGGCAGCGCGGCGATCGCCCTGCGCCCGGGCGCTGCGTCGCTCACCGTGCTCGGCGGCTCGCTGGCGCTCGGCGCCGGGACCGGCAGCGTGACGCTGCAGGGCGACCTGGCCCTGCGCACCGCCGACGGCCGCGTCGAGCTCGGCGTCGCCCGGCTGGCCGGCACGGTCGGCAGCGGCGGCCCGACCGTCACCGGCGGGTCGGGAGCGCTCGTCGTGCTCGCCGACGGCGTCGCCGGCCTGCTCGAGGCCTCCCTGACCGCTGCGGCGAGCGGCGTCTCCGCCGGCGGCCGCGTCCTGCTGCGCGTCAACACCACCGGCCGCGCGGTCGACGAGCGGGTGCGCGTCGGCGACCGCGTGGTCCCGGTGGTCCTGCCGGTCCTGTCGCCCGTCGTGCAGGTCTCGGTCAGCGACGTCGTCCTCGACCTCGGACCGCTCACCGTCGAGGGCCCGCTCACCTGGAGCAGCACGACGCTCGCCGACGGCCGCACCGCGCGCACGGCCTCCGCCGACGGCCTGCGCGTCTTCCTCGGCCGCGGCCGCGCCACCGACGGCACGGGCGGCGCCGACCCGCTGGCCGTCGGCGTGCTGCTGACCGGCGTGCGGCTGGCGCTCGTCGAGGTCGGAGCCGGCTACGCGCTGGTCGGGTCCGGCACCGTGACGCTGCTCGGCGTCCCCGGGGCCGTGCTGTCCGGCACGGCCGTGGTCCGCGTCAACACCACCGGCTCCGCAGTCGACGTCGAGGTCCCGCTGCCCGGCGGCACCGGGGCGACCGTCCGGGTCGCCTTCCCGACGGCGGGCCGCACGGCGGACGTCACCGTCGGCAGCGCGAGCCTCGCCCTGGCCGGCGGCACCCTCACCGGCCGCCTCACCGTCGAGCGCCTCGACACCGGCGACGTCGTCGTCGGGCTGCGCGGCGGCGACGCCGACCTCGGCGGCGGGCTGACCCTGTCCGGCCTGACCGGCGCGCTCGTCGTCACCCCGGCCGGCGTCGCCGGCCGGCTCGCCGGCGCCGTCGCGCTGGCCGTCCCGGGCCTGTCGACGGGCACCGGCCTGGCCCTCGCGCTCAACACGACCGGCGCCGCGGTCAGCCGCACCGTCCCCGGCCTCGGGGCTCTCGAGCTCGCCGCGGGGCCCTACGTGCGGGTCGAGGGCACCGGCACCGCGCTGAGCGTCGCCGGCCAGGAGCTCACCGCCGACGTCGTCCTCGAGCGGTCGACGAGCACCGCCGGCACCCCGGTGGTCCTGGTCGGCCTGCGCCGCGCCTCGCTCGCCGTCGGCCCCGTGTCCGCCCGCGTCGCCACCCTGACCGGGGGCGAGGGCGTGCTCGTGGCCACCGCGGAGGGCGTCGCCGGCCGGCTGACCGGCGCCGTCACCACGGTGCTGCCGGGCGCGAGCGTGCGCGGCACCTTCTCCGTGGCCGTGAGCACCCTGCCCACCGCGGTCGACACCGCGGTCCGGGTCGGCGGCAGCACGCTCGCCCTGCGCCTGCCGGCCGGCCCCTACGCCCGGTTCGAGGCGCCCGGCGCCGTCGTCGAGGTGGCCGGGCAGGTCCTCACCGGCGACGTCGTCCTCGAGAGCGGGCGCACGGACGGCGGCGCGCCGCGGGTCCGGCTCGCCGCCACGGGCGTCGTCGCCGACCTCGCGGGGGTCGTCCGGCTCACCGGCGGCACCGCGGTCCTCGTCGTCGGGCCGGCCGGCCTGGCCGGCGAGGTCACCGGCGACGTCACCCTCACCGTCCCCGGCGTCACCGTGGCCGGCGCGCTGCGGCTGCAGGTGAGCACCGCCACGACGGAGGTGCGCGAGACCGTCGTGGTCGACGGCGTCCCGGTGGCGCTGGACCTGCCGGCCGGCCCGCTCGTCCGCCTCCTCGGCTCGGACCTGCGGGTCACGGTCGCCGACCAGCTGGTCCTCGGCGGCCTGACCATCACCCGCACCCGCGACGCCCTCGGGGCGCCGGCCGTGCTCCT
>DATMKB010000420.1:0-3407 GCA_035553635.1 Mycobacteriales bacterium | reverse complement strand
CGGCGATGTTGAGGTCGGTCGGTCGCATGCCAGCAGTCAACCGCACGCCGCGGACCGCGCTTCCCGTCGCGCCGCCGGCCCCGGACGCACGAGGACCGCCGGCCCCCAGCGGCCGGCGGTCCTCGTGCGGAGCGGGACTAGGGCGTGTCTCTGATTCATCGGAGCCACATCAAGATCGCCGCCAGGACGACACCGCCGCGGAAGATGAGTGCGTGCTTGTCGTAGCGGCTGGCCAGCCCGCGCCAGTTCTTGATCGTGGCGAAGGCTCGCTCGACGACGTTGCGGTTCTTGTAGTCCTCGACGTCGTAGCCGATCGGCCGGCCGCCATCGGAGCCTTTGCGCTTGCGGTGGCCGGCCTGGTCCGACGGCTCGGGAATCACCGCCTTGATGCCGCGCCGGCGCAGCTCCTGCCGGTGGCCGCGGGAGGAGTACGCCTTGTCGCCGCGCAGCAGCACCGGTCGGGTGCGGGGCGGTCCGCCGCGTAGTCGCGGGACCCGAAGGTGCTCGAGCAGAACCGTCAGCCCCGGACTGTCACCGGCCTGGCCGGGGCTGACCACCACGACCAGTGGACGGCCCAAACCGTCGACAAGACAGTGGGTCTTGGTCGTCAGCCCCCCGCGAGAGCGACCGATGGCGTGATCGTCCGGTTCGTCCCGGCAGCCCCGCGGATTCTTGTCATTCGGCAGCGCCCCCTGTGTAGGACGACGGCCCCGACGAGCACCTCGCAGCGGTCGCGCCGTGCTGATGCACCCGACTGATCGTCGAATCCACCGACACCCGCCAGTCCAGCTCACCCGCATCATCGGCCTGCGCCAGCAGGACCGTCAGAACCCGATCCCAGGTGCCGTCCTTGCTGAACTTCGCGTGCCGCTTCCACACCGTCTGCCACGGCCCGAACTCCGCCGGCAAATCGCGCCACGCGCAGCCAGTCCGGTAGCGGTAGATCGCCCCCTCGACCGCAGGACGATGCGGCGTCGACGGACGACCACGTGCGCCCTGCACCGGCGGCAACACCGCCTCCAACCGCGCCCACATCCCGTCGCTGAGCACCGCCGTACGCGTCATCCGCGCAGCATCGACGCCGAAGCCCGCTCCGTTAGGGAGACACGCCCTAGGCGTACCAGTCGGTGACGGGCGCCTCTGCGCGCAGCCGCCGCCGGGGACGCAGCGCGCGGATGCTCCCGCGCCGCCACCGCGCCCACCCGTAGCGCGCGAGCGCGACGGCCAGCGCGCCGGCGAGCAGCTCGGGCCACCACCAGGTCCACCACCCGGTGGAGGTGCCGGTGAGCAGGCCGCCGCGCGGCTCCGCGAGCGCGTCGCGGGCCCAGAGCACGCAGCGGGCGTCCTCGCGGTCCTCGGCGACGACGGCGACCTCGGGCCGGCCCTCCTGGGCGGCGAGCGCGACCGCCCCGGCGCGGCCGTCGGCCCACCACGCGCCGGTCGTGGGCACCACCAGGCGGGCGCCCCACGTGGTGCTGCAGGTCCCGGCCACCTCGGCTGAGACCGGCACGCCGACCGGCTCGCCGGTGGTCAGGTCGTACCGCTGCACCCGTCCGCTCGACGCGGCGTCGTCGACCAGCACCACCTCCCGCCCGTCCGGCGACACCGCACCGGTCCACTGGCTCACGTCCCCGACGGCGGTGCCGGCCCCCTGCAGCGGCACCTCGCGCAACACCGCGCCGTCGAGGCCCGTGACCACGGCGGTGACGCCGATCAGGGGCCCGGAGGGGTCACCGCCCTCGTGGTCCTCCCTCAGCCACAGGAGCGTGCTGGGCGACGTCCAGCCGGCAGCGAGCCCGGGAGCGTCCCCGACGGGGGACGCGCGTCCGGTACCGACGTCGACGACGTGCGGCGGCGACGACTGCAGCAGCAGGCGCGAGGCGTCCGGCGACCAGTGCGACGGCGTCTGCGTGGACAGCTCGAGGTCCGTGGGCGACCGGTCCCTGTTGTCCTCGAACCCGGCCACCCGCGTGCGCTCGCCCGTGACGAGGTCGTGCAGCACGTACGGCCCCTCCGGCGTCTCGAGGTGGCCGAGCAGCCGGCCGTCGGGCGAGAGCGTCGGGTACTGGTCGGTGCGGTGGGCGACGTCGGGCAGCAGCCACCGCGCGCCGCTCGGCGACAGGCCGTACCAGCGCTGGCGCTCCTCCTCCTCGTCGTACCGGCCCTGCACGAGACCGGCGAGCGGGCCCGGCCGGTCGGGCAGGTCGCGCACCCACCACTGCCGCGGGATGCGCACCGGGAAGGCGCTGACGCCGTCGGCGCCGCGGGCGTACGTGCCCGGCGCCCGCACCCCCGCGAGCGGCAGCAGCAGGCCGGCGAGCAGGGCCAGCGCCACGACGGCGGCCACCGCCTGCACCCGCGCGGCGCGGCGGCGACGGCGGCCGGCGGTCCACACCTGCGCCGCGGGGACGGCGGGCTGGCCGGCGAGGTCGGTGGCGAGCTCGTCGAGCAGGTCGCGCAGCGGTGCGGTCACCGGTCCACCTCCACGGGCTGCGGCGCGAAGGCGCCGACGAGTTCGGGTGCGAGCACCCGGAGCCGCTCCAGGGCGTGCCGGGTCTGCGACTTCACCGTGCTCACGGAGCAGCCGAGCAGGTCGGCGGCCTGCACCTCCGTGCGGTCCTCGTAGAAGCGCAGGACGAGCACCGCGCGCTGGCGCGGCGTCAGCCGGGCGAGGGCCTGCTGCAGCACCACGCGGCGGTCGGCGTCGTCCGCGCGGGCGGGGGCGTCGGGCAGCGACGCCGTGGGCACGTCGCGGCGCCGCCGGTGCCCGTCGACGGCGGAGGTGTACAGCGCCCGCCGCACGTACGGCTCGGGGTCCCCGCCCGCGACGACGCGGTCCCACCGGGACGCGACCCGGACCAGCGCCTCCTGCAGCGCGTCCTCGACGGCGTGCCGGTCGGCGGTGAGCAGGACGGCGGTGCGCAGCAGCGCGCCGGAGCGCGCGGCGACGAACGCCGCGAAGCCCTCCGGTCCCGCCAGCGGCTGCACCCCCACGACCCTTCCACGTCGGGGAGCCCCTCGGCGGGTGGAGGCGTCAGGACGCGTAGCTGTGCAGGCCCACCACGAAGATGTTGACGACGTAGTAGTTGATCGTCAGCGCGACCGCCGCGGCGACGGCGATCCACGCCGCCCGCGTGCCGCGCCAGCCGGCGGTGGCGCGGGCGTGCAGGTACCCGGCGTACAGCACCCAGGTGATGAACGACCAGGTCTCCTTGGGGTCCCAGCCCCAGTAGCGGCCCCAGGCGGCCTCGGCCCAGATGGCGCCGGCGATGATCGCGAAGGTCCACAGCGGGAAGGCGAAGGCGATGACCGCGTAGGACGCGCGGTCGAGCGACCGCGCCGACGGCAGCGTGGCGCCCATGGACAGCGGGAACCGGCTGCTGCCGCCGCGGGCGTCGTAGGCCGCG
>DATMKB010000419.1:0-6126 GCA_035553635.1 Mycobacteriales bacterium | reverse complement strand
GACCTCGAAGACGACGTTGGGCAGCGCGTTGGCGGCGGTGTAGGTGTCGCCGACGCAGGTCGGGCCGACGGTGCGGCCGAGCACGGCGGTGCGGCCGAAGCCCACCACCCGCGACAGGACGGTGACGACGGCGATCCCGGCGGCTGCGCCGAGCAGCCCGGTGCCCAGCCGCCGGGGGGTCACGCGCGGCGGCCCAGCCGGTCCGCCCACCGCAGCGGCGGCACGGCGTCGATGACGCGGCTGAACGACACGACCTCGCTGGCCGCCGTCAGCCCGACGACGCCCGCCAGCGCCGCCGCCCGGGCTGGGCGCGTCGCGCAGCGGGCGGCGAGCGCCGTGCCGAGCACCGCGCCGAGCGCGTTGGCGCCGGCGTCCCCCAGCATCGTCTGCTCGCGGAGGTCGCCCGGCAGGAGCGCCGCCGCCGCGCCGGCGACCCCCGGCTCGTCGAGGGCCAGCGCCGCGAGCAGGCCGGCCTTGAGCGCCCGCCCGGGACGCAGGTCGAGCAGGTTGAGCAGGTTCGCCGTCCCGGCGACGAGCGCGCCGTCGAGCAGCAGGTCGGCGCCGCTGCGGCCGGACAGCCCGGCGGCGAGCAGCCCGGTGGCGCCGATGCCGGCGACCTTGACCACGCCCGAGGTCACCTGCCCCTCCGCGAGCGCGGCGGCGTGCCCGCGCAGGCCCTTGCTGCTGCGCTGCTCGGCCCGGTCGCCGACGACGTCGTCGTACGCGCCGAGCGCCCCTGCGCCGGCCGCCGCGACCGCCGCCGGCACCGTGCCGGCGCCCAGGCCGGCACCGAGCGCCAGCGCGGGCCCGGACGCCAGGCTCACCGGAGCGCCGCGGTGGTTGGTGCGCTGCCAGCGGGCGGCGCCGCCGGGCGGGCGGGCCCGCAGCGCGGCGAGGCCGGCGGTGGCCGCCGCGGCGCCGAGCAGCGCGCGCGGGAGCCGGCTCATCCGGTCGGCTCCGCCTCCGCGTCCTCCTGCTGCTCCTGGTCCCCGGCGTCGGGGGCACCGGTCGGCACCGGCGCGGTGGCGCCCTGCCCGCCGCCGTAGCGCCCGGAGCCGCCCTCGAGCTGCTCCGAGAGCGCCAGCACGACAGCGACCTGGCCGACCGCGCGGTCGGCGTTGTCGACGGTGGAGACCAGGCTGTCGGCGGCGGGGTCGCTGCGCACGGCGCGCACCAGGCCGCCCTCGAGGTTCGCCTCGTCGGGGCCGGCGACCACGAGCCCGGCGGCCCGGGCCCGCAGCTCCACGAGCAGGGCGAGCATGCCGTCGACGGCCGAGCGCGCGAGCGCGTCCTGCTCCTCCGCCGCGGGGGCCGGCGCCGCGACGAGCACGGCGAGCGACGCGGCCGGGGCGCCCTCGGCGGCCTGCAGCTCGACCAGGCCCGCCTCGGAGAACGCCGACACCACCGACTGCGCGGCGTCGGCGGGCACCGACAGCGTGCCCGGCCGGTCGAGCAGTGCGGCACCGAGCAGGGAGCCGGCGCGCGGCAGCGGGCCGCCGTCGGGCAGCTCGACGCCGGCGGGCAGCACCTGGCTGGCGAGGTCCTCGACGAGCTGGGTAGCGGTCGGCTCGAAGAGCGCGGGCTGCAGCTGCAGGCGGCCGCTCACCGCGCCGCCGGCGGCCTCGACGACGGTGCCGAGCTGGTCGAGCACCCGCCCCTCGGCGCCGGGAGCCGCGACGAGCAGGACGCCGCGGCCGGCCAGCTCGCCGCCGACGAGGTCGTCGGCGAGCGCGCGCACGAGCTCGTCGGCGGTGGCGACGTCGCCCCGCAGCCCCTCGACCGTGGCCTCGAGCCCGCGCTTGTCGCTGATGAGCCCGGCGTTGCGCTGCCGCAGGCCCTCGAGCACCGGCCCGTTGAGCGCGGTGGTGCCGACGACGATCCCGACCGCGAGGGCCAGGAAGATCGAGATGATCGTGACGAGGTGGTACCGGAAGTCGATGATGGCGCGCAGTCCTCTACAGCAGGCCGCTGACCCAGAACCGGAAGTCGGCCCAGGCGTCCGCGACGAGGTCGCCGTAGGCCTGGCCCGCGGCGGAGACGTACAGCGCGGCCGTCATGGCCGCGAGGGTGGCGAGCACGAGCAGGACCAGCGACCACGCCGAGATCTGGCGCCGGTACAGCCGGCTCACGCCCTTGGCGTCGACGAGCTTGCCGCCGACGCGCAGCCGGGTGAGGAAGGTCGAGGCCATCCCCTGCCGGCCCTTGTCGAGGAACTCCACCAGCGTCGCGTGGGTGCCCACGGCGACGATGAGCGAGGCCCCCTTCTCGTCCGCGAGGAGCATCGCGACGTCCTCGCTGGTGCCGGCCGCCGGGAAGACGACCGCCGGGACGCCGAGGTCCTGCACGCGCTCGAGCCCGGGCGCCCGGCCGTCGGCGTAGGCGTGCACGACGACCTCCGCCCCGCAGGCCAGCGCCTCGTCGGTCACCGAGTCCATGTCGCCGACGATGAGGTCGGGCGTGTAGCCCTCCTCGAGCAGCGCGTCGGCCCCGCCGTCGACGCCGATGAGCACCGGGCGGTACTCCCGCACGTAGCTGCGCAGCACCGCGAGGTCCTCGCGGTAGTCGTAGCCGCGCACGACGATGAGCGCGTGCCGGCCCTCGAGCCGGGTGCGCAGCTCCGGCACGCCGACGCCGTCGAGCAGCAGGTCGCGCTCCTTGAGCAGGTACTCCATCGTGTTCGCGGCGAACGCCTCGAGCTGGGTGGCCAGGCCCGCGCGGGCCTCGGCCATCGCGGCGGTGATGGTCTCGGCGTCCTGCTCGTCGCCGGTGGCCAGCAGCTCGGTGCCCTTGTAGAGCCCGCCCTCGTGCAGCCGGACGACGTCGCCCTCGCGGACCTTGCCGAAGACCTCCTCGCCGACGCCGTCGAGGATGGGGACCCCGGCCGCCAGCAGGATCTCCGGACCCAGGTTCGGGTAGCGGCCGCTGATGCTCGGCGCGGCGTTGACCACCGCGGCGACGCCGCTCGCGACCAGCGCGTCGGCGCTCACCCGGTCGACGTCGACGTGGTGGATGACGGCGATGTCGCCGGGGCGCAGGCGGCCGGTGAGGTTCTTCGTCCGGCGGTCCAGGCGGGCGGTGCCGGTGATCCCGGGCAGGGCCTCGTCCTGTTGCTTGCGCCGCAGGGCAGGGACCAGTCGCACCCGGTCCACTGTGCCAGAAGGGGCACCGCGGACCGGTCAGGCGCGCGGGCCCCCCGGTGCGGCGCGGGTCACGCCGCGGCCTGGTCGGCCAGCCAGTCCTCGAGCTCGCGGATGCCGCGGGCGACCTCGGTGCGGACCACCCGCGGGGTGGGCGCCAGCGGCGTCAGGCCGGGCGGCGGGGCGTCGTCGGCCGGCAGCGGCGGCAGGCGCCGCCGGCGTGCCCGGTCCGCCCGGCGCGTCCGCTCGAGCTCCCGGCGCCGCCACAGCTCGGCCGCCTCGGCGCTGCGGCGGGAGCCCGGGGCGTCGGGGCCGGTGGCGCGCCACGCCGCGCGGAAGCCGAGCGCCAGCAGGGCGAGCACGCCGCACAGCATCAGCAGGACCACGGGAACCTCCGGGGCAGGTCGCGGGCAGGACCCGCACCGCCCGGCAGCGCCGGCGGGGGTGCGGCGTCTCCCGCTGTTCTCGGCACGCCGCGGCCGGACATGAACCCCGTCCGGGGGACGCCGGGACTAGCGCCCCTTGGCCTCGCCCGCCGCGGCGAGCAGCTCCTCGGCGTGGCCGCGGGCCAGCCCGGAGTCGTGCCCGGCGAGCATGCGGGACAGCTCGACGACGCGGCCGGCGTCGTCGAGCGCCACCACCCCGCTGCGCGTGACCACGCCGTCGGCGCTGCCCTTGACCACGGTGAGGTGCCGGTCGGCGAAGGCGGCCACCTGCGGCAGGTGGGTGACGACGACGACCTGGTGGTCGCGGGCCAGCCGGGCCAGCCGCCGCCCGACCTCGACCGCCGCCGTGCCGCCGACGCCGGCGTCGACCTCGTCGAACACCATGAGCGGCACCGGGTCGCTGCCGGCGAACACCACCTCGACGGCCAGCATGACGCGGGACAGCTCGCCGCCGGAGGCGCCCCTGTGCAGCGGGCGCGGCGGCGCGCCCGGGTGCGGCGCCAGCAGCAGCTCTACCTCGTCGACGCCGTCGGGACCGGCGGCCAGCCGCCGCTCCCCCACGGGCAGGCCGTCGGCCGCCTCGCGCTGCACGACCTGCGCCGTGACCCGCGCGTGCGGCATCGCCAGCTCGGCGAGCTCGGCGCCCACGGCCGCTCCGAAGCGCTCGGCCGCCTCCGACCGGGCGGCCGACAGCCGGCCGGCGAGCGCGCCGAGCTCCGCCTCGAGGGCCGCGGCCTCGTCGGCGAGCGCGCCCACCCGGTCGTCGTCGCCGTCGAGCTCGAGCAGCCGCGCCGAGGCGCCCTGCGACCAGGCCAGCACCCTGTCGACGTCGTCGACGGCGTGCCGGCGGACGAGCGCGGTGAGCACCGCGAGCCGCTCCTGCGCGGCCTCCAGGCGCACGGGGTCGGCGTCGACGCCGGCGGCGTACGAGGCGAGGTCGCCGGCGGCGTCGGCGAGCAGGTGGCCCGCCTCGGCGAGGCGGGTGGCGAGCTCGCCGAGCGCGGGATCGTGCGCGGCCGCCGGCTCGAGCGCACGGCGGGCGGCGGTGACCAGGGCCAGCGCGTCGACGGCCTCGGGGTCGCTCTCGTCGCCGGTCAGCGCGCGCTGGGCCCCCTCCGCGGCGGCCCGCAGGTCGTCGGCGTGCGCCAGGCGCTCGATCTCGGCGGCGAGGGCGGCGGACTCGCCGGGCTGCGGGGCTGCGGCCTCGACCTCGGCCAGGCCCAGCCGCAGGAGCTCGGCCTCTCGGGTCCGCTCGGCGGCGTCGGCGCGCAGCCGCTCGAGCAGCGCCCGCACCTCGCGCCAGCGCCCCCACCGCTCGGCGTAGTCGCGGCGCAGGGCGCTGACCGCCTCGCCGGCGAACCGGTCGAGGGCGGTGCGCTGCGCGGCCGGGCGCAGCAGGCCCTGCTGGTCGCTCTGGCCGTGGAGGGCGAGGACGTCGCCGGAGAGCTCCCCCAGCACGCCCACCGGCACGCTCCGGCCGCCGAGGTGCGCGCGGGAGCGGCCGTCGGCGCCCACGGTGCGGCTCACGAGCAGAGCGCCGTCGTCGAGATCGGCGCCGGCGTCCAGCGCCCGCGCGACGGCGGCGCTCGCGGGCGGGAGCACCAGGCGGCCCTCGACCAGGGCGCGATCGGCCCCCGGCCGGACGCGGCCCGCGTCGGCCCGCCCGCCGAACAGCAGCGACAGGCCCTGCACCACCATCGTCTTGCCGGCGCCGGTCTCGCCCGTGACGACGTTGAGCCCGGGGGACAGCTCGAGCACGGCGTCGTCGATGACGCCGAGCCCCCGGATCCGCATCTCCTCGAGCACGCCCGCAGCGTAGGTCCGCGGGGTGACAGGACGGCGGCGCTACGCCGAGGGTGTGGGCGACCAGCCGGCCTCGACGAGCAGGTCGAGCACGCGGGTCAGCGCGCTGGCCACCTGCCCGCGGGTCGCCGTCGCCGACGGCGTGAACACCCGCGGCGCCGTGCCGGTGAGGAAGCCGGCCCGGGCAGCCTGCCCGATCGCGGTCTCGTGCACCGAGCCGTCGTCGTCGTCGAACCAGTCGAGGCCGGGTGGCAGGGTGCGGCCGGTGCGGTGCGCCCAGGCCCGCACGACGTACGACGCGAGCTGCGCGCGGGTCACGGGCGCGGTGGGGGCGAAGGTCCGCTCGCCGGTCCCGCGCAGCACCCCGGCGGCCGCGAGCTGGTCGATGGCCCGCTCGTGCACCGAGCCGTCGTCGTCGTCGAAGGCGTTCGGCGGGTCGGCCGGCAGCGAGCCGCCGGACGCGAGGATCGTGCGGGCGAGGAACGAGGCCGCCTGCGCGCGGTCCAGGCCGCGGTCGGGCTGGAAGGCCGTGGCGGTCACGCCCTTGGCCACGCCCCACCAGACGGCGCAGTCGACGGCCGCGCGGTGCACGCTCGTCGGGGTGTCGAGGAAGCCGGCGGCCGGGACGTCGTCGGGGCAGGAGTGGTCGGCCTCGCGGGCGGGCGGCGCGACCGGGCCGGACAGCGTCGGCGACGGGCTGGGGGACGGCGTCGCGGTGGGCGTCGGGGTCGCGGTGGGCG
>DATMKB010000418.1:0-4034 GCA_035553635.1 Mycobacteriales bacterium | reverse complement strand
GCGGCGCGCCCGCGGCGGCGCGGGCCCGCGACGGCCTGACCGTCCCTACGATCGCCGGATGACGCGAGCGACCTCGCGGCGGTGGGCCGCCGCGGTGGGGACCTGCCTGGTCCTCGCCGGCTGCTCCGGCGGTGCGGACGCCCCGGCCCCGGACCCGGAGGACCAGCTGGCCGCCGACTGCGCGAGCGCCGTCGAGACGCTGCTCGTCCGCACCCAGGAGTACCTCGACGGCGTGGCCCGCTCCGCCGGCCCGGAGGCAGGGCCGACGCCGTCCGCGGGACCGCAGGGCGGGGACGACGTCGAGGCCTACAGCGCCGCGCTGGCCGACGTCCGGCAGTACGCCGTGGACCGCGGCTGCGACCCGCGCCGCTTCCAGGAGGACCTCGCCGACGGGCTCCGCGGGCTCCAGGCAGGAGGGCCGGTGGCCGGCGCGGTGCTGCGGCAGCTGCAGGCCGACGCCGTCCCCGGGGGGCCCGACCTCGCCGTCGCGGCGGGGGAGGACCTGGCCGCGGTCGTCGCGTCGGCGGCCACCGGCGCAGTGGTGGAGCTCGGTCCGGGCGTGCACCGGCTGCCCGAGACCCTGGTGCTGCTGCGGGGCGTCACCCTGCGGGGGGCCGGCCGCGACAGCACCACGGTGACGGCGTCCGCGCCGGAGGGCGTGCTCCTCGTCCTGACCGCGGAGCCGGTGGCCGTCGAGGGCGTGGCGCTCGTGCAGGAGGACGCCGGCGCGGTGGTCTCGGCGGGGCCGGGGTCGCGGCTGGCGGTGCGCGCCGCGCGGGTGTCGGGAGCCCGCGCCGCGGCAGACGGCAGCGGCGGCGTCGGCGTCCTCATGGCGTCGGGGGCGGCGGGCCAGACCGGTCCGGTGCGCACCACCACGCTCGAGGCCGACGACCTGCACGCCGTCGACAACGCGGTCGCGGGCGTGCTGCTCGCCGGCGACCACCGCGCCGAGGTCCGCGGCGCGCTGCTCGAGCGCAACGGCCAGTGCGGGGTCTGCTTCTTCGGCACGTCGGACGGCACCGTCGTCGACAGCCGCTTCGAGGACAACGCCGTCGGCGTGGTGGCCGCCGGACGGGCGACACCGGGCGTGCGGGGCGGCACGGCGCGCGGCGGCGAGGTGGGGGTGCAGGCCGTCGACGACGCCGCCCCCCAGGTCGAGGGGCTGACGGCGTCGGGTGCGTCGACGTCCTCCTTCTTCTTCGCCGACCGGAGCCGCGGGGCGGTGCGCGGGAGCACCTGCACCGACGTGCCGGCGGGCATCGTCGTCTCCCCGTCGGCGTCGCCCGAGCTCGGTGACAACCCCGGCTGCACGGTGGCCCGCGGGCAGTAGCCCCTACGGCGCGGTGAGGAACGCCGCCGCGCCGAGCACCGCCCGCTCGTCGGGCTTGTGCACGAGCACCGAGCGCACGTAGTCGGCCACCGCCGCGTCGATGCCGACGTCGCGCCCGGCCCGCTCGGACAGGAACCACCGGTGCTCGAGCACCTCGTGGAACACCTCCGCCGGCTCGAGCTTGCCGCGCATCTCCTTCGGCACCGTCGTGACGACCGGCGTGAACACCTCGGCGAGCCAGCGGTGCGCCACGACGCTCTCGTCCTCGTCCTCCTGGCTGGTGCCGGCGCGGTAGGCGTCGAGGTCGTTGAGGAGCCGGCGCGCCTGGTTCTCCTCGGCGTCGAGGCCGGTCAGGCGCAGCAGCCGGCGCGAGTGGTGCCCGGCGTCGACGACCTTCGGCTGGATGCGCACGGTCTCGCCGCGCGCGTCCATCTGCAGCTCCTCGACGTCGAACCCGAGCTCGTTGAGGCGGCGGATGCGGGCGGCGATGCGGTGCCGCTCGTCCGGCCCCACGACCTCCTCGCTGGTGAGCTCGCACCACAGCGCGTCGTAGCGCCGGCGGATGTCGCGGCCGGTCTCGACGGGGTCGAGGTCGTCGTCGAGCAGTCCGGCGGCCTGCAGGTCCATGAGCTCGCCGACGATGTTGGTGTGGGCCATCTCGAGGTCGTAGGAGCGCTGGCCCTCCGACAGCCGCGGGTGGAGCTCGCCGGTCTCGGCGTCGACGAGGTAGGCGGCGAAGGCCCCGGCGTCGCGGCGGAACAGCGTGTTCGACAGCGAGCAGTCGCCCCAGTAGAAGCCCTCGCTGTGCAGGCGCACGAGCAGCACCGACAGCGCGTCGAGCAGCCGGACGGCGGTGTCGGGACGCAGCGTCTGCGAGAACAGCGCCCGGTAGGGCAGCGAGAACTGCAGGTGCCGGGTGACCAGGGCTGGCTCGAGCAGCTCGCCGTCCGGCGCCTGCCGGCCGGTGATGATCGCGACCGGCTCCACCGCGGGCACGTCGAGCCGCTCGAGGTCGCGCAGGAGGCGGTACTCCTTGCGGGCCGAGTGCTCGCCGACCTCCTTGACGGCGTACACCCGGCCGCGCACGCGCACGAAGCGCACGACGTGCCGGGAGACGCCGCGGGGGAGCGCGACGAGCTGGTCCTCGGGCCAGTCCTCGAGCGCCGTCGACCACGGGAGGTCGAGCAGCAGCCGGCCGTCGTCGTGACCGGTGATCTGCAGAGGCACGCCGGCAGTCTCGCGCGGCGCGCCCGCGGTGTCAGCCCTGGCCCAGCAGCGGCTTCGTGCCGAGGGGCTCGCCGGTCCAGCGGTAGACGTCGAAGCCGCGGCCGAGGTCGCCGGTGTAGACGTACTGGCCGCGGTGGAACTTGGCGGACCAGACCTCGGTGCTCGGCAGCATGGCGTGGCCGACCTCGCGCGGGGCGCGGGGGTCGGAGATGTCGAACAGGCGCACGCCGCCGACGTACCAGCCCGTGACGTAGTGCTTGCTGTCGGGCGTGAAGCTGCCGACGTGCGCGGTGCACGCGCGGTGGTCGCCCGAGGGGCCCTGGACGTCGGCGAGCAGGTACGACAGCGGCGAGAGCGTCTGCGCGTCGAACAGCGTGATGCCGCCGCCGGGGCACAGCGCGGTGCGCGCGGCGAAGAAGCCGCCGAGCACGAGGCTCTCGTCGGTGACGAGCAGCGTCTTGCCGTCCGGCGTCGGGTCGGTGCCGTGCACGTAGGAGGCGACCGACAGGCCCTGGCCCTCGAGCACCGGCTTGAGCGGGTCGGTCGTGTCGTACATCCGCACGTTGTTCTCCGACGCGACGTAGCCCTTCGTGCCGTCGGCGCTGAAGGTCATGTCGTGCGGGCCGCCCTCGGTGGCGGGGAAGTCCGCGGCGACCGGGTTGTCGACGTCGGAGAAGTCGTAGATCGGGATGTCCTGCACGACGCCCGGCAGCTCGCCGGTGCTGACCCAGCCGACCGGCTCGGTCGGGTGCCAGGTCCAGTTGTGCACGCCGTTCGGGACGCGCAGGTTGTACATCGGCTGCGGGTCGCGCGGGTCGGTGACGTCGAAGACCGCGGCGCCGCCGCTCAGGGCCGTGCTGCCGATGTTGCGGTCGCCGGCGCAGAGGCTGCCCGACTCGTCGTTGGCGAGCATCACGACCCAGCGCTCGCCGAACTGCTTGATCTGGATGTCGTTCTGCCGCTGGCGGCAGACGATCTGGGTGACGAACTGCGTCTGCTCCGGGTCGGTGACGTCGAAGACGAACGCGCCGCGGTCGTACGAGCCGACGATGGCGTAGTCGCGCAGCTCCGTGCGGACGGTCCCGTCCTCGTCGACGACCTCGACCTCGGGCGTGAAGAACTCGATGTCGGTGCCCTGGTCCTGCGCGCTGAAGCGGCGGCCGTCGGCGTCGTTGGCCTGGAAGTCGAACGAGAAGACGTGCTCGAAGCCCTCCAGGCTCTGGCCCGGCAGGCCGCGCTCGAGCGCCCGCGCGCCGGTCGCCTCGACCTTCGCGAGCGCCTCGGCGCGGTAGCGCTCCACGGGCGTCGCGGCCGAGCCGTCCTGCGGCGCCGTCGTGGCGTAGG
The DNA here is from genome assembly GCA_035553635.1 of Mycobacteriales bacterium. Lineage (GTDB taxonomy): Bacteria > Actinomycetota > Actinomycetes > Mycobacteriales > SCTD01 > DATLGD01. The sequence continues at coordinate 133 of DATMKB010000418.1, read as the reverse complement.
TGGTGGCGAGCGCGCCGGAGGCGAGCACGCCGGAGACGAGGACCAGGGCGAGGGGTGCCGGCACCCGGCGGCGGGACGTCATGGCGGTGCTGTTCGGCGTCGGCGGCCGAAGTCCTGCTCAGCGGGGCGTGCG
>DATMKB010000417.1:0-3212 GCA_035553635.1 Mycobacteriales bacterium | reverse complement strand
CGCGGCGGCGCAGCGGCGCAGCGCCTCGGCGTTGTGCGGCACCGGCAGGCCGAGCGTCGAGAAGATGGTCGACTCCAGCGCCACCACCGGCTGCCCGGCGTCGAGCGCGGCCTGCACCCGCTCCTGCACGACCAGCACGGGGGCTCCTCCCTCAGGCGCCGGGGCGCGCCAGGACGTCGCGGGCACGGCGGTGCCCGCGCTCGACCCGCTCGCGCGGGCCGAGGCCCTCCATCCAACCCGTCAGCCACCCCGCCGCGAAGGCGTCCCCCGCGCCCGTGGTGTCGCGGACGCTGTCGACGGGCTCGACCGGCACCACCAGCGGGTCGGGACCGAGCACCGTCGTGGGCCGCGGTCCGTCCTTGACCACCACCTCCACCGGCAGCGGCCGCTCGCGCACCTGCAGCAGCGCCGCCTCGTCGGCGTTGGCGAGCAGCACCACCGGCCGCACCTGCTCGACGAGCCGGCGGACGTCCTCGACGCCGACGGCCTCCAGCACCGCGAGCGACGACGCGTCGAGGGACACCGCGACGCCGCGGGCGCGCGCGCCGGCCAGCAGCGCACGCACCGCCCCGGCGGTGGAGCCGCCGTGCAGGCCGTACGCCGGGACGTGCAGCACGTCGACGCCGTCGAGGAACGCGTCGTCGAGCGGCTGCAGGTGCGCGCTCGCGCCGCGGTCGGGCAGGAACGTGCGCTCGACGTCGACGTCGACGAGGACGACGACCGAGCCCGTGCGGCCGCGCCGCTGCACGTGCGGCTCGACGCCCGCCTCGACGAGCGCGGCGACGAGCCGGTGGCCGAGCGGGTCGTCGCCGACGCAGCCCGCGAAGCGCACCGGCACCTCCGCCGCCGCGGCCACGGCGACGTTGGCCGCGCTGCCGCCCCGCGCGCGGAAGACGCGCGCCGGCGTGTCCGTGCCCCGCCGCAGCGGGCGCTCGGGCCACACGACGACGTCCTCGACGAGGTCGCCGACGACGGCGAGACGGCCCACGCCCGGGACACTAGGGGGCTGGGACACTGGGGCGGTGAGCGAGCGCGAGGTCCGGACGCTGCCGCCGCCGCGGGTGCAGGCGGCCCGGGTGCTCGTGCTCGTGGCGCCGCTGTTCCTGCTCGGGCTGGCGGCCTGGGTGCCGCCGGCCTGGGCGGCCTGGCACCTGCGGCGCGACCGGCCGCGCGCCCGCCGGCTGCTCGCGGTGTCCGCGGGGCTGGCCGTCGCGGCCGTCGTGGGGGTGGCGCTGCTGACGGCCGCGCCGCTCGACGCCGAGGGCTTCCGCACCGGCCCCCTCGTGCCGGCGTCCCTGGCGGTACTGGGCGCCGCCGCGCTCGTCGGCACCGCCGTCGCCTGGCGGTACCGCGGCGTCGAGCTCGACGCGCACGCGCGCGCCCGCGGCGAGCACCCGGCCGAGGTGCAGGCCGAGCTCGACCGGCGCGCCGCCCGGCGCCGCGCCCGGGAGCTCGCCGAGCGCGACCCGGCGCAGGCCCGGGCCGCCCGCGTCGGCCGCCCCGACCTCCCGCGCGCGCTCGACGACGGCGGGCTGCTCGACCTCAACGCCCTGGACGCCGCGGCGCTCGTGGCGCACGGCGGGCTCGACGAGGCCACCGCCGCGCGCGTGGCCGCGGGCCGCCCCTACGTGCAGTGGGACGACGTCGAGGCGCGCGCCGACCTCGACCGGGCGACGGCCAAGGACCTGCGCGCCCGCGCCGTCCTGCTCTGAAGGAGGGGCGCGCCGGAGGCGGGCCTTGTTGCACAATCCGTGCGAGAAGCCGCCTCGCGAAGGAGCACCCGTGCCGGACCACGTCGACGTGCTGATCGTCGGAGCCGGCCTGTCCGGCATCGGCGCCGCCGTCCACCTGCAGACCTCGAGCCCCGACCGCACCTACGAGGTGCTCGAGGCGCGCGACGCCGTCGGCGGCACCTGGGACCTGTTCCGCTACCCGGGCATCCGCTCGGACTCGGACATGTACACCCTCGGCTACTCCTTCAAGCCGTGGCTGAGCAGCCAGGGCATCGCCGACGGGCCGAGCATCCTGGCCTACGTGCGCGAGACGGCCGAGGAGCACGGCGTCATGGAGCGCATCCGCTTCCGGACGAAGGTCGTCGCCGCCGCGTGGTCGACCGCCGACGGCCGGTGGACCGTCACCACCGAGGACACGACGACGGGCGCGCAGTCCACCCGGACCTGCCTGTTCCTGTTCCTGTGCGCGGGCTACTACCGCTACGACGAGGGCTACACGCCGGAGTTCCCCGGCGTCGACGAGTTCGGCGGCACGCTCGTGCACCCGCAGCACTGGCCGGAGGACCTCGACTGGTCGGGCAAGCGCGTCGTCGTCATCGGCAGCGGCGCCACCGCCGTGACGCTCGTGCCCGCCATGGCCGACGACGCCGCGCACGTCACGATGCTGCAGCGCACGCCCACCTACATCGCGCCGGCGCCGTCGGTCGACCGGATCGCGTCCGCGCTGTACGGGCGGCTGCCCGACCCGGTGGTGTCGTCGGTGGTGCGCTGGAAGAACGTGCTGCGCAGCAGCGGCTACTACCAGCTCAGCCGCCGCCGGCCCGAGCTGCTCAAGAAGCTCGTGGCCAAGGAGCAGTCGCGGCACCTGCCCGAGGGCTTCGACATGGCGCACCTGACGCCGCCCTACGACCCGTGGGACCAGCGCTTCTGCCTCGTGCCCGACGGCGACCTGTTCCGGGTGCTCAAGGACGGCAGCGCCGACATCGTCACCGGCCGGATCGAGACGTTCACCTCCGCGGGCATCCGGCTCGAGGACGGTCGCGAGCTCGAGGCCGACGTCGTCGTCACGGCCACGGGGCTGCAGCTGCTGGCCATCGGCGGGGTGCAGCTCGTCGTCGACGACGAGCCGGTCGTGCTCTCCGAGACCGTGGGCTGGAAGGGGATGATGTTCAGCGGGGTGCCGAACCTCGCGGTCTCGGTCGGCTACACGAACGCGTCCTGGACGCTCAAGTGCGACCTCATCTGCTCCTTCGTCACCCGGCTGCTCAACCGCATGCGCGACGAGGACCTCGACGTCGTCGTCCCGGTCTGGGGCGAGGCCGAGCTGCCCGACGTGCCGTTCCTCGACCTCACGTCCGGCTACGTGCAGCGCTCGATCGGGGACTTCCCGCGGCAGGGCCAGCGGGCGCCGTGGCGGGTGCACCAGAACTACGTCAAGGACCTCGCGCTGTTCCGCTGGGGACGCGTGTTCGAGGGCCT
>DATMKB010000416.1:0-2723 GCA_035553635.1 Mycobacteriales bacterium | reverse complement strand
CCCGCGAGAAGGCCGGAGCCGCCGCGTGACCACCACCGCCCGACCCCGGGTCCCCGGCGTCGTCGTCGCGCTCGTCCTCGCGGCGCTGCTGCCGCCGACGCTCGGCGCCGCCCTGCTGTCGGACAAGCTCGCGCTGCTCGGCAGCAAGGCGTGCGTGCTCGCCATCGCCGCGCTCTCGCTCAACCTGCTCATGGGCTACGCGGGGCAGATCTCGCTGGGCCAGTTCGCCTTCGTCGGCGTGGGTGCCTTCACCACCGGCATCGTCACCGGCGTCGACCAGCTGCGGCTGCCGTGGCTCGCCGGCCTGGCCGCCGCTGCCGCGGTGGGCGCCGCGCTCGCCTTCGTCGTCGGCCTGCCGGCGCTCAGGCTGCGCGGGCTGTACCTCGCCGTGGTGACCGTCGGCGTCGCGTACGCGTGCTGGCAGTCGCTGTTCCGGGTCGAGTGGATCGGCGGCGGGTCGGCCGGCAAGGTGACGCCGCGCCCCTACGTCGGCGAGACGGCGATCGGCAGCGACCAGGCGTTCCTCGCCGTCGCGGCCGTCCTGCTCGTCCTCGTCTGGCAGGCCGACCGCAACCTCGTGCGGTCGCGCCTCGGACGTGCGTTCCAGGCCATCCGCGCCGACGAGCAGGTGGCCGCCTCGTTCGGCGTCGACGTCGCCCGCTACAAGCTGCTGGCCTTCACGCTGTCCGGCGCCGTGGCGGGGATCGCCGGCGCCGTGTACGGCACGGCGTACGGCACGGTGAGCTCCAACGACTTCGCGTGGAGCCTGTCGCTGGTGCTCGTCGTCATCGTCGTCATCGGTGGCCTCGGCAGCCGCACCGGCGTCGTCGTTGCGGCGGTCGCCGCCACGCTGCTGCCCGAGCTGCTGCTCGCGGTCTTCGGCGAGGGCATCCGCGGCACCGACCTCGTGCTCAACGCCGCCCTGCTGATGTTCACCATCAGCCGCCACCCCGACGGCCTGGCCGGCGCCGTGCGGCACGCGCGCGAGGAGCGGGCGCGCAAGCGCGGCGGCGAGCCGCCGCTGCCGCCCACGCGGCCGAGCCTGCCGGCCCTCACCCGGCCGGTCGGCATGCCCGAGGCGCCGCGCGCGCGGCGCGGGGTGCCGGTGCTGCACGCGACGGGCGTCAGCGTCCGGTTCGGCGGCCTCCAGGCCGTCGACGACGCCGAGCTGCGCGTCGACCGCGGCACCATCGTCGGGCTCATGGGCCCGAACGGCGCCGGCAAGACGACGCTGTTCAACGCCGTCACCGGCGCCCTGCGGCCCGACAGCGGGCGCGTCGAGCTGCTCGGCCACGACGTCTCCGACCTGCCTGCGCACGCCCGCGCCGCGCTCGGCATGAGCCGCACGTTCCAGCTCATCGGCCTGGCCAAGAGCCAGTCGGTGCACGAGAACCTGCTCATCGCCCAGCACCTCGCCGCACCGTACGGCGTGCTGTCGGCGCTCACCGCCGTCGGACCGTCGCGCTGGTACGAGCGCGACCTGCGCGAGCGCGCCGACGAGGTGCTCGAGGGGCTCGGCTTCGGCCGCTACCGCGACACCCCGGTCGGGCGCCTGTCGCACGGCCAGCAGCGCATCGTCGAGATCGGCTGCGCGCTCGTCACCTCGCCCGAGCTCGTGCTGCTCGACGAGCCGAGCGCCGGCATGAGCCCGGCCGCCGCGGAGGACCTCGCCGCGACGCTGCGCGACGTCCGCGACCGGCTCGGCCGCACGGTGCTGCTCATCGAGCACAACGTGCCGCTGGTCCTCGACGTCGCCGACGAGCTCTACGTCATGGCCGCCGGGCGCGTCGTCGCCGACGGCGAGCCGGTCGAGGTGGTCACCCGCCCCGAGGTGGTCACCGCCTACCTGGGCACCGCGCCCGCCCGCGCGGAGGAGGTGCTGGTGCGATGAGCGACCCGCTGCTCGTCGTCGACGACGTCACGGCCGGCTTCGGCCCGGTGACCGTGCTGCACGGCGTCTCGTTCGCCGTGCCGCGCGGCTCGATCGCCGGCGTCTTCGGCCTCAACGGCGCCGGCAAGAGCGTCACGATGAAGACCATCGCCGGCACCGTCGCGGCGCGGTCGGGCCGCATCGTGCTCGACGGCGAGGACGTCACCGCCCTCGAGCCGGAGGCGCGGGTCGCCCGCGGCATGGGGCACGTGCCGCAGGGCCGGCAGGTGTTCCCGCGGCTGACCGTCGAGGAGAACCTCCGGCTCGGCGCGTACACGCTGCGGCGGCGCGACAAGGCGCGCTACCGCGCCGTGCTCGACGGCGTCTACGACCGCTTCCCCGTCCTGCGCGAGCGGCGCACGCAGCTCGCCGGGACGATGTCGGGCGGCCAGCAGGCGTCGCTGTCGGTGGCGCGGGCGCTCGTCAACGAGCCGACCGTCGTCATGGTCGACGAGCCGAGCGCCGGCCTCTCGCCGGTCGCGCAGCTCGAGCTGAACGACGTGCTGCGCACGGTGGCCGACAGCGGCGTGACGATGGTGCTCGTCGAGCAGAACGTGGCGTTCGGCCTGTCGCTCGTCGACACCGCGCACCTGCTGCAGACCGGCCGCGTCGTGCACTCGGCGCCCGTCGACGCGCTCGACGAGGCGACCCTCGCCACCCACCTCGGCATCGGCTCGGTGCTGAGGGCCGCCACCGGCACCGCGCTCGCCGCGCGGCAGGCCGTCCCGCCGCAGAGAGGAGCCGGCCGTGCCCGTCGTCGAGCGTCCTGACGGAGCGCGCATCGCCTGGTCGT
>DATMKB010000415.1:0-2276 GCA_035553635.1 Mycobacteriales bacterium | reverse complement strand
CATCGTCGGGACGTCGTCCGCCGCGGTGACCTACCTGCGGCGGACGACCGTCGACGTCCGCACGGCCGTCGCCATGGCGGGGGCCGCCTTCGTCGGCTCGGGGCTCGGAGCGCTGGTCGCCACCCGCATCGACGGCGACGTCCTGCAGCCGGTGGTGCTCGTCGCCCTCGTGGCGGTGTTCGCCTACACGCTGCGCCGCCCGGCGCTCGGCGAGGTGGAGGCCCTGCGGCTGCCGCCGCGCCTGCAGCGCGCGGTGGCCCTGGTCGGCGGCGCGACCATCGGCTTCTACGACGGGCTCGCCGGCCCCGGCACCGGCAGCTTCCTGGTGTTCCTGCTCGTCGGCGCCGTCGGGCTGTCGTTCCTGCACGCGAGCGCCACGTCGAAGGTCGTGAACACCTCGACGAACGCCGCCGCGCTGCTGCTGTTCGCCGCGGGCGGGCACGTGCTGTGGGCGGTCGGCCTGGCGATGGCGGCGTCGAACCTCGTCGGCGCGCAGGTGGGGGCCCGGCTGGCGATCCGGCACGGCAGCGGGCTCGTGCGGCGGGTGTTCCTCGTCGTCGTCAGCGTGCTCATCGCGCGGCTGGCGTACGACGTGGTCGCCGACCTCGTCGGCTGAGCTCTCCGGGCCCTTCCCCTGCGCGGCACGACGCCCGGAGCCCCTCCTGCGTCGCGCGAGGAGGGGGAAGTCGGGGGGACTGCTGGTGGAGCCGCCTGTCGGAATCGAACCGACGACCTATTCATTACGAGTGAATCGCTCTGCCGACTGAGCTAAGGCGGCGCTGTCGGGCGCGGCAGAGTCTAGGACACGCCTCAGGCCGGCGGTGATCGACGGAGCTCCCGCGACACCGGAGGCTCCGTCGATCACGACGGAGCGTCGCGGGACGTCCGTCGATCACGGCGGAGCGGCGCGGGCGCTCAGCCGGTGCGGAGCGCCAGCGCCATCGCCTCGACGGCGAGCAGCGGGTTGACGTTGGCGTCCACCGCCTCGCGGCAGGCCAGGACGGCGTCGATGCGGCGCAGCGTCGACGCGGGCTCCGTCGAGCGGGCGAGGGTGGCGGCGTGCTCGGCGAGGTCGGGGTGCACCGGCGGCGTGCCGGCGCCGAGCTGGACGACGAGCACGTCGCGGTAGAAGGCGGCGAGGTCGACGAGCGCGCGGTCGAGGGCGTCGCGCTGCGTGCGCGTGCCGCGGCTCTTCTGCGCCTGCTCGAGGTCCTTGAGCATGCCGGCGCCGCCGCGGGGCGTGCGGCCGGTCATGCCCTTGCCGGTGGCGCCGACGCCGAGCGCGGTCTCCAGCGCGCTGCGCTCCTCGGCGTCGCGCGTGGTGGTGAGCCGGGAGGACTCGTCCTTGGCGGCGTCGACGAGGTCGGCGGCGGCGCCGAGCGCCGTGCCGACCGACTGCAGCGAGCGGGGCAGGCGCAGGGCGTCCGCGCGCTCGCGGCGGGCCTGCTCGTCGGTGGCGAGACGGCGGGCCCGACCGATGTGGCCCTGCGCGGCCTTGGCGGCGAAGGCGGCCATCGCCTCGTCGACGCCCTCGGAGACGAGCAGGTCGGTGACCGCCCGGGCCGACGGCGTCCCGAGCGGCACGAGCCGGCACCGCGAGCGGATGGTGGGCAGCAGGTCGTCGGCGGTGGGCGCGCACAGCAGCAGCACGCTGTGCGGCGGCGGCTCCTCGACGACCTTGAGGACGGTGTTGGAGGTGCGCTCCTCCATCCGGTCGGCGTCCTCGACGAGCGTGACCTGCCAGCGCCCGGCCACCGGCGCCCGGGAGGCCCGGGCGACGATCTCGCGCGCGACGGCGATCTTGATGTGGAGGCCCTCGGTCTCGACCTGCGCGACGTCGGCGTGGGTGCCGCCGAGCGCCTGCAGGCAGTCGCGGCAGTGGCCGCAGCCGCCGGAGGGGCACTGGAGCGCGGCGGCGAAGGCGCGGGCCGCCACCGACCGGCCGGACCCGGGCGGGCCGGTGAACAGCCAGGCGTGCGTCATCGCGCCGCGGCCCGGAGCGACGGCGGGGCCGCCCGCCTCGACGATGCGGCGGGCGTCGTCGGCGGCGGCCTGCAGCTGGGCGACGGCGCGCTCCTGCCCCACGAGGGCGTCGAAGACGCTCACGGCACCGCCGGCTCGCGCGCGGGCAGGCCGGTCAGCAGCGGCGCCAGGCGCTCGCGGACGTCGGCGTGCACCTGCTCGGCGGGGCGGTCGGCGTCCAGGACGAGGTAGCGCTCCGGGGCCTTCGCGGCCAGCGCGAGGAAGCCCGAGCGGACCCGCTGGTGGAAGGCCAG
>DATMKB010000414.1:0-8593 GCA_035553635.1 Mycobacteriales bacterium | reverse complement strand
CCGGCGTCGAGCGCCTCGGCGGCGTAGCGGTCGACCCCGGGCTCGGGGAAGAAGGTCATGGTCTGCAGGACGTCGTCGTGCCCGGCGGCGAAGCCGGCGGCCCAGTCGTTCAGCCACGCCGCCATGCCGGGCTTGTGCGGGTACACGAGCGACGGGAACGCGAGCACGCCCATCGCCCGCAGCCGGGCCAGGCGCTGCTCCTCCGGCTCGCGGTAGGTGATCGGCCACGGCACGCCGGTGAGCGGGCCGACGCCGTCGAAGTAGGCCCAGACCTTGCGCATCACGCGCTCGGGCATGAAGTGCACGTGCAGGTCGACGAGCCCGGGCAGCCCCAGCTCCTGCCAGAGGGGGCGGACGTCGTCGTCGGACGCCGGGGGCCGGACGCTCAGCGCCGGCCCTTGAGCGCGCGCCCGATCGCGTGCCGCATCTCGCGCTGGGCGTCGCGCTCGGCGAGCACCTGCCGCTTGTCGTGCGCCTTGCGGCCGCGGGCCAGGGCGATCTCGACCTTCGCCCGCCCGCCGGTGAAGTACAGCTGCAGCGGCACGAGCGACAGGCCGCTCTCCTTGGTCTTGCCGACCAGGCGCAGGATCTCGCCCTTGTGCAGCAGGAGCTTGCGGGGGCGGCGGGGCGCGTGGTTGGTCCAGGTGCCCTCGGTGTACTCGGGGATGTGCGCCCCGAGCAGCCAGACCTCGCCGTCCTGGACGCTGGCGTAGGCGTCGCTGAGCGACGCGCGGCCCTGGCGGAGCGCCTTGACCTCGGTGCCGGTCAGGACGATGCCGGCCTCGTAGGTGTCCTGCACGTCGTAGTCGTGCCGGGCGCGCTTGTTGTTCGCGACGACCTTGCGCTCGTCGGAGCCCTTGGTCCCCGGCTCCGGCTTCTTCACGCGGTCCAGCCTACGGCGGGCTGACGTAGTCGAGCGGGTCCACCGGGTCGCCGTCGATGCGGATCTCGAAGTGCAGGTGCGGCCCGGTGCTGTTGCCCTCGTTGCCGATGCGGGCGATCGTCTGGCCGCGCGAGACGCGCTGCCCCTCGCGCACCAGCATCGCCGAGACGTGGGCGTACGAGCTGGTGATCCGGTCGCCGTGCGCGACCACGACGAGGGTGCCGTAGCCGCTGGCGCTGCCCGCGTAGATGACGACGCCGTCCTCGGTGGCGAGCACCGGGGCGCCGTAGCCGCCGCCGAGGTCGATGCCGGCGTGGAAGCGCCGGTCGCCGTAGATGGGGTGCGTGCGCCAGCCGTAGCGGCTCGTCAGCCGGCCGTAGCCGGGCCACAGCCAGCCCTTGCTCGACGACGCGCTGCTGCCGCCGCCGCCTGACGACCCGCCGCTCGGCCGAGACGCCGCGGCGGCCGCAGCCGCTGCAGCGGCCGCCTCGCGGGCGCGGCGCTCGGCGGCGGCGCGCTCGGCGGCGGCACGGCGGGCCTCCTCCGCCTTGCGGATCTTCTCGGCGAGCGCGCGGCTGTCGCGCTGCGCCTGCTCGTAGGCGCGCCGGTCGGCCTCGCGCTGCCCCTCGGCGGTGGCGAGCGCAGCCTGCCGGTCGGCGAGCAGCTGCTGCACGCGCGCGACGGCGGCGTCGGCCTCCGCGGCGAGCTGGACGGCGCGGGCCTCCTGGGCGTCGGCCTCGGCGCGGGCGGCCGCCGCGGCCTGCTCCTCGACGACGAGCTGGGCCCGCTTGCCCGACAGGACCAGGCGGGCGGCGGTGACCCGGTCGAGGCTGTAGGTGCCGTTGCGGAACACCGAGCGCAGCATCTCGCCGCGCTCCAGGGCGTCCTTGGGCTCGGTGGCGGCCATGACGTCGCGCAGGTCGCCGAGCCGGCCCCGCTGGTAGGCCATGCGCGCGAGCGCGCTGACCTCGCCCCGGCTGCGCTGCACCTCGCCGTCGGCGGCGTCGACCTCGGCGGCGGCCGCGGCCCGGGCGGCCTCGGCGCGCTCGGCCTCGGCGCGGGCGGCGGCGGCCTTGGCGCGCGCACCCGCGAGCTCGCCCCGCGCGACGGCGGCGGCCTGCTCGGCGCCCGGCAGGGCGGCCGCGACGCGGGCCAGCTCGGCGCCGGCGGCCTGGACGGCGGCGGTGCTGCCCTCGAGCGCCGCGGAGGCCTCCGCCTCGCGGCGCTTGAGGTCGTCGAGCGACTGGGTGCCCCGGGCGGCGGCCAGCGAGGCGTGCCCGCCGGCCAGCACGAGCGCGGGCAGCAGGAGCACCTGCACGGCCAGGGCTCGCCAGCGCCGTCCCGAGCCCGGGGCGCGCGGCGTCCCACGAGTCACAGGCGTCACCACAGGACCATGGGTACCACGTCGGGGACGCCGCGTCATCAGACCCGCAGGTGGCGGCGGAGTGTCACGAAGCTGGACACACCCGCCAGCAGCACGCCCGTGAGCACGAGCCACGGGATGATCGACAGGACGTCGCCCCAGCCGACGAAGGCGGTGAACTCGAAGGTCGGCCGCAGCTGGCCGTCGATGAGCAGTGCCTTGAGCGCCACCAGCGCGCCGCTGGCGATGCCCGCCCCGACCAGGCCGGCGAGCACCCCCTCGAGCAGGAACGGCAGCTGGATCGACAGGTTGCTCGCCCCGACCAGGCGCATGATCCCGGTCTCCCTGCGCCGGCTGAACGCCGCGACGCGGATGGTGTTGCTGATGAGCAGCACCGCCGCGAAGACCTGGACGCCGGCGATGATGAGGGCGAGCAGCTGCAGCTTGTTGAGGACGTCGAAGAAGTCCTCGAGCAGGGCCTTCTGGTCCTGCACCTGCTCCACCCCGGGCCGCTCGGCGAAGGCGCTGGCGACGACGTCGAACTGGGTCGGGTCGACCAGCTTGACGCGGTACGACTCCGGCAGGGCGTCGGCGGTGACGTTGTCGACGAGGTCGGGCGAGTCGGCGAACTGCTCGCGGAAGCGCTCGTAGGCCTCCTGCTGCGACTCGTAGAAGACCTCCTGCACCTGCGGCAGCGCCCGCAGGTCCTCCCCGATCGCCCGCCGCTGCTCGTCGGTGACCGGCACGCCCTGGCACTGCGAGCCGGTGCTCGCCTCGCCGCACAGGTAGACCGACACCTCGACGCGGTCGTACCAGAAGTCCTTCATGGTCTCGACCTGCTTGCGGATGAGCAGGCCGGAGCCGAACAGCGCCAGGCTGATGGCGACCGTGACGACCACGGCCACCGTCATCGTGAGGTTGCGCCGCAGACCGATGCCGATCTCGGACAGGACGAAGCTGGCGCGCACCTCAGGCTCCGTATCCGTAGACGCCGCGGGTCTGGTCGCGCACGACGCGCCCCAGGGACAGCTCGACCACCCGGCGGCGCATCGAGTCGACGATGGCGGCGTCGTGCGTGGCCATGACGACGGTGGTGCCGGTGCGGTTGATGCGGTCGAGCAGCTTCATGATGCCGACGGACGTGGACGGGTCGAGGTTCCCGGTGGGCTCGTCGGCGAGCAGGATCATCGGCCGGTTGACGAAGGCCCGGGCGATGGCCACCCGCTGCTGCTCACCGCCGGACAGCTCGTCCGGCATGCGCTGGGCCTTGCCGTCGAGGCCGACGAGGTCGAGCACCTCGGGCACCACCTGGCTGATCGTGTGACGCGGCTTGCCGATGACCTCGAGCGCGAAGGCGACGTTCTGGAAGACCGTCTTGTTCGGCAGCAGCCGGAAGTCCTGGAACACCGTGCCGATCGACCGCCGCAGCGCCGGCACCTTCCAGCTCGACAGCCGCCCGAGGTCCTTGCCGGCCACGAGCACCTTGCCGCTCGTCGGCGTCTCCTCCTTGAGCAGCAGCCGCAGGAACGTGGACTTGCCCGAGCCGCTCGACCCGACCAGGAAGACGAACTCGCCCTTGTCGATCTCGACGTCGACGTCGGCGAGCGCGGGGCGCGCGCTGGTCGGGTAGACCTTGCTGACGCGTTCGAGCCGGATCACGCTGACCCACTGTAGGTGCGAGAGCGAGCCGCACCCCGCACGTTCAGCGGCTCGGCGGCGGCGCGCCGTCCAGGCCGCCCAGGAGCAGGCTGACCACCGTGAGGACCCCCGCGACGGCCACCAGGCCGAGCACCCAGGCGTAGCCGCGGCGCCCGCCGCCGGGCGGGCTGTCCGGGTCGCCCTCGGGGTAGCGGTCGCGGTCGTCGAGCGGAGAGGTCATGCGAGCGGCGTGCCCGCTCCCCCGGCCGTCAGTCCTGGTCGGCCGTGCGGCGCCAGCGGATCGCCGCCTCGACGAGGTCGTCGATCTCGCCGTCGAGCACCGCGCCGGTGTTGGACGTCTCCACGCCGGTGCGCAGGTCCTTGACCATCTGGTACGGGTGCAGCACGTAGTTGCGGATCTGCGAGCCGAACGCGACGTCGGCCTTGCCGCCCCGGATCGCGTCCATCTCCGCCTGCTCCTCCTCGCGCTTCCTCTCGAGGAGCTTGGTCTGCAGCACCACCATCGCCGTCGCACGGTTCTGGATCTGCGACCGCTCGTTCTGGCAGCTCACGACGATGCCGGTCGGAAGGTGCGTGATCCGCACCGCCGAGTCGGTCGTGTTCACGCCCTGGCCGCCCGGGCCGCTGGAGCGGAAGACGTCGACCCGGATGTCCTTCTCGTCGACCTCGACGGCGTCGGCCGTGTCGACGACGGGCGTCACGTCGATCATCGCGAACGACGTCTGCCGGCGGGCCTGGTTGTCGAACGGCGAGATGCGCACGAGCCGGTGCACGCCGTGCTCGCCGGCGAGCGTGCCGTACGCGTACGGCGCCTTGACCTGGAAGATGACGCTCTTGACGCCGGCCTCCTCGGCCTCCTGCCACTCGTGCACGTCGAGCTTGTAGCCGTGCCGCTCGGCCCAGCGGTAGTACATGCGCCAGAGCATCAGCGCCCAGTCCTGGCTGTCGACGCCACCCGCGCCCGGGGTGATCTGCACGAGCGCCTCGCGCTGGTCGTACTCCCCCGACAGCAGCGTGCGCACCTCGAGGCTGCTCACCTCGCGCTGCAGCTGGTCGACCTCGGCGGACGCCTCCTCGGCGGTCGCCTCGTCGCCCTCCTCGGCGGCCATCTGGAACAGCACCTGCACGTCGTCGAGCCGGCGGCGCAGCACCTCGACCCGCTCGATGTCGTTCTTCACCGTCGACAGGCGCGTGGTGACCTCCTGCGCCTTGGCGGTGTCGTCCCACAGCCCCGGCTCGCCGGCCTGGGCCTCGAGGTCCTCGAGCTCGACGCGCAGCCGCGGGAGGTCGAGCACCTTCTCGATGCTCGTGAGGGTCGCGTCGAGGGCGGCGAGGTCGTCCGAGCGGTCGGGCACGAGCGCCGAGGCTACCGGCGTGCCCGGCTACGGCTGCAGCACCGGCGCCCGCGCCCGCGCGACGGCGGTGACCACGACCTCCCGGTCGCCGAAGACGGCGAACGGCGGCCGGACCCTCCGGGTGCCGGTCACCACGGCCGTCGTGCCGCCCTCGATGCGCACGGCGAGCTGCAGCCCGGGCTGCCCGACGGCGGCGTCGGCCTGGTAGCTGGCGACCCGCGCCGCCGCCTGCTGGCCCGACAGCGGGATGCGCGCGCCCAGCCCCGAGTCGTACAGCGCCTCCTCGTCCAGCGCCTGCGCGGCGCTGATCGCGGCGCCGTCGGCGGCGCTCGCGACCCCGCGCTTGGCGAGCACGACCGCCGACACGTCCACCACGACCGCGACCACGACCAGCAGCAGCCCGACGAGGCCGAGGGTCAGGACGAGGATCGTCCCCTCGTCGTCCCGGGCGCGCATCAGGACTTGAACCGGTCGACGACGGCGACGTGGTCGGCGCGCACGGGGATGTTCGGCGGCACGACGCCGCGGAACAGGCCGCCGACGAGCGGCAGCGCCACCCGGTGCGTGACCCGCACGCGCACCACCGAGCCCGGCGCGACGCCGTCGCTGGGCACCAGCTGCAGCGGCTCGGCCAGCTCGACGCCCTGGTCGCGCAGCGCGAGCCGGGCGGCGGCCTCGGCGCGCGCCCGGCCCTGCGGGTCGCTCTCGGCCGTGGCGTACGCGCGACCGGCCTGCCGCGCGGCCTCCGTGACGCCGAACGCCGCGCGCTGCACCTGGAACGTCGTCGTGAGGACGTAGACCAGCGGCACCATGAGCAGCACGCTCAGGTAGACGAACTCGAGCATCGCGTTGCCGGCGTCGGCGTCGCGCCGCAGCCGGCTCACCCCTCCTCCACCGCGTGGCCGCGCACCGTGATGCGCACCGGCCCGGCCGGCAGGAGCACGAGCGGCAGCGGCCCGCTGACCTGCATGCCGACCACCGGGACGCCGTCCGCCGCCGAGACCGGCAGCGGCTGGACGTCCATCCGGGCGGCGAGGCCGGCGCCGAGCGCCTCGGCGATGGCCTGGCGGGTGCGCTGCGCCCCCTCGGCGGGCGTGCGGTCGGCGTTGGCGGCGTACCGCGCGCCCTCCTGCGCGGCACTGACGAGCAGGTTGCGCGTGTGCAGCGCGAAGGCGACCTGCAGGACGCCGAGGAACAGCGTCAGCAGCAGGACCGAGACGAGCGTGAACTCGACGACCGCCGCGCCGTCGTCGGGACGGGTGCGCCGCCGCACCGCAGCCGTCAGGCGGCGCCGCCGGGCCCGCTCACCGAGTTCAGGGCGTTGGTGAGGATCGCGAGCAGGCGCGGCCCGGCGAAGGCCCACAGCACCGTGACGATGCCCGCGGTCATGAGGGTGATGAGCACCCAGCCGGGGACGTCGCCGCGGTCGCGACCCGCCTCGCGGGCGGTGCTCAGCCGCGTCTGCATCGACACGAGGAGCAGCAGGACGAGGGGTCGGACGACGGGCACGGTGACCTCCGGGGGCACGGTCGACGGGTTCGGCCGCGAGGACGGGGACGACTTCGACGGCGGAGCGGGCACTCCTGCCGGGCGGACGGGTGACGGCGCGCACGACGTCACCGGCAGCCGCTCACTGGGCGACCAGCGTGATGCCGTAGAACCCCGGGAACAGCGCGAAGACGACCGTCACCGGCAGCACGAGGAAGACGACGGGGACCATCATCCCGATCTCCCGGCGCCCGGCCGACTCGAGCAGCTGGCGCTTGCCGGCCTCGCGGACGTCGACGGCCTGGGCGCGCAGGACGTCGGCGAGCGGGGTGCCGCGCTCGACGGCGATGGCGACGCCGTCGACGAAGCGCGCGAGCGGCGCGAGCGACGTGCGGCCGGCCACGCCCTCGAGGGCCTGCACGAGCGACGCGCCGGCGCGGGCCTCGGCCAGCGCGCGGCCGAGCTCCCGGGACAGCTCGCCGGCGGAGATGCGGTTGACCCGCTCGAGCGCCCCGACCGGCCCCTCCCCCGCCGTCACGGCCAGCGCCAGCAGCTCGGCCACGGTGGGGAACTCCTCGAGCATCCGCTCCTCGCGCTTGCGGACCTGCGAGGTGAGCCAGCGGTCGCGCCCGAGGACGCCGCCGAGGGTGAGCACGAGCGCGCTGCCGAGCAGCGCCAGCGGCCCCCCGCCGGACCCGGTGACGACGCCGAGCAGGCCCAGCAGCAGCGCCGCCGCCAGGCCGAAGCCGCCCCAGATGACCTGCTCCGCGCGGAACTGCTCGAGGGTCATGTCGGTGCCCAGCTGCTCGAGCCGGCGCCGCACGCTCCCGCCGCCGCCGATCCAGCGCTCGACGAAGCGGCTGGCGTCGCCGAGCACCGGGCGCAGCAGCCGCTCGACCGTGGGGAACGGCGTCAGCGTGGTGCCGCCGGCGAGCAGCCGGGACGGCCGCGGCGCGTCGCGCAGGTAGGGGCCGAGCCGGTCGTCGAGCGTCGGGCGCCGCGCCCACGGGGTGCCGCTCGCCGCCAGCAGCACCCCGCCGGCCGCGAGGACGCCCAGGCCCGCGCCCACGACGGCGCTCACCGGAGGACGCGCCGCTCGGTCGGCAGCTTCGCGATGCGCACCATGACGCGGTACGCGGCGAAGGACACCCCGCCGCCCACCAGCAGCACCACCGCGCCGGCGGTGGTGTTGTACGCCGCCACGGCGCTGGGCCGCGTCGACAGCAGGAGCAGCAGCACCCACGGCGCCGCGAGCGCGAGGCGGGCGGCGTTCACGGTCCACCCCTGCCGCGTCTCGAGCTCGGCGCGGGTGCGGGCGTCCTCGCGCAGGAACGCCGACAGGGTGCGCAGCAGCCGGCCGAGGTCGGTGCCGCCGACCTCGCGGGCCATGCGCAGCGACTCGACGACGCGGTCGCCGACGGGGTCGGCGAGGTTGCGCTTGAGCGCGTCGAGGCTCTCGCCGAAGCGGCCGGTGGCCCGGTAGTCCTCGCCGAAGCGGCGGAACGGCGAGCGCAGCTGCTCCGGGCCGCGGACGCCGAGCTGCGCCAGCGCCTCGGGCAGCGAGAGCCCGGCGCGCACGCCGCTCGCCAGGTTGTCGACCGCCTCGGGCCACACCTCGCGCAGCTCGATGCTGCGCTGCGCGCGCCGCCGCCGGACGAGCAGCACCGGGCCGGTCGCGGCGAAGCCGGCGAACAGCAGCGCGATGACCGGCACCTGCGACGTGCCGAGCACGAGGACGAGCACCACCAGGCCGAGCACGGCGCTCACCGAGGCGAGCTGCCGCGGCGTGACGCCCTCGATGCCGGCCTGCGCGAGCAGGTCGCGCGTGCGGTCCTCCCACGTCTC
>DATMKB010000413.1:0-3157 GCA_035553635.1 Mycobacteriales bacterium | reverse complement strand
CCGAGCAGGTAGAGCCCGAGAATGTTCGGGATCGCCATCAGGAAGATCATCGAGTCGCTGAAGGCGAGCACCGCCTCGAGCTGCACGCTCGCGCCCAGCACGACGAAGAGCAGGAAGACGGCCTTGAAGGCGTTCTCCACGAGCATCGTCTCGCCGAACAGGTACCGCGCCGCCTTCACGCCGTAGTAGGCCCAGGCGAGCATCGTCGAGAAGGCGAAGAGCACGACCGCGACCGCGAGCAGCTCGGGGAACCACGGCAGCGCCGTCGCGAACGACTCGCTCGTCAGGGCGACGCCGTCGGCCGCGTCCTCCGCGAGGTACTGGCCGGTGACGACGATGACGAGCGCCGTCGTCGTGCAGACCACGATCGTGTCGATGAACGGCTCGAGCAGGGCCACGTAGCCCTCGGTCACCGGCTTGTCGGTCCTGACGGCGCTGTGCGCGATGGCCGCCGAGCCGATGCCGGCCTCGTTGCTGAACGCGGCCCGCTGGAAGCCGACGATGAGCGCCCCCACGGCGCCGCCCGCGATGCCCTCGCCGGTGAACGCGCCGGAGAGGATGAGGCGGAGCGCCTCCGGCACCGCCGCGGCGTTGAAGGCGATCACGACGAGCCCCGCGCCGACGTAGAGCACCGCCATGAACGGGACGAGCGCCTTGGTGACCCGGGCGATGCTCTGGATGCCGCCGAGGATGACGAGGGCCACCGCCCCGGCGAGCAGCAGGCCGAACAGCCAGGCGGCGTCGGCGAAGGGGCTGGCGTCGCCGCCCGTCACCTCCCGGACCTGCCGGTAGGCCTGGTTGGACTGGAAGGCGTTGCCGCCGCCGAGCGCGGAGCCCATGAGCATCACGCAGAAGAACGCGGCGAGCACGACGCCGAGGCGGCGCATGCCCCGCTCGGCGAGCCCGCGCGAGAGGTAGTGCATGGGGCCGCCGGAGACGGTGCCGTCGGGGAACTCGCGCCGGTAGCGGACGCCGAGCGTGCACTCGGTGAACTTCGTCGCCATGCCGAGGAAGCCCGCGACCACCATCCAGAAGGTGGCGCCCGGTCCGCCCAGGGTGATGGCGACGGCGACGCCGGCGATGTTGCCGAGGCCGACGGTGCCGGACAGCGCGGTGGCCAGCGCGCCGAAGTGGCTGACCTCGCCGGGGTTGTCCTGGTCGGCGTACTTGCCGCGGGCCAGGGCGACGGCGTGGCCGAAGCCGCGCACGTTGATGCCGCCGAGGTAGGCGGTGAAGACGAGCCCGGCGACGACGAGCCACACGACGATGAGCGGCAGCGCCGTGCCGAACAGCGAAAGCTCGAAGAACACGACCGACGACAGGCGCTCGGCCCAGGGGGACAGCGCTCCCTCGACCGCCTCGTCCACACCCGCCAGCTGCATCCGCACGGCGACCCTCCGCGTCCGGGCCGGCCCGCCGCCGGCTGCGCGCGCCGGTGTGCCCGCCTTCCGCCGGGGTCACACCGGTCTGCCCCCGGCGTCACCCTGCCGGCCGCACCGGCGAGCCGGTAGGCTCGCGCGCCAGGACTCCGGTCCGGGGAGGCTTCGCCTAGTCCGGTCTATGGCGCCGCACTGCTAATGCGGTTTGGGCCTTCAAGCCCATCGAGGGTTCAAATCCCTCAGCCTCCGCCCCGGACGGCCCGCTCGCGCGGGCCGTCGCACGTCCGCCCGCAGGGGTGTGACGCGGCTCGCCCGCTCCCGCGCGGTTGCACCGCCTCCAGCAGGGGACGACTGCGCCTCGCCCTCCTGTCGTCGGGCGACCCCCACCTGCTCGGAGAGGAGCCGTCGCGTGCCCGTCCCGCCCGTCCGTCGCCCGCACGGGGCCCTCCCCGCGCCGCGGTGGCGTGAGCGCGCCACGTCGCTGCGCGGGCAGGCGGCGCTCGGCGAGCGGGCCGCGCTCCTGCGCGAGCAGGCCGCCCTCGCGCAGCGCGCCGCCGCGCTGCGGGTGCGGCTCGCCCGCGCGCCGGAGGCCCTGCCGGCCCTGCCCGTCCTGCCGCGGGGCGCCCGCACCGCCGACCTCGACGGGCCGGTCCACTACGTCGAGCACCTGCCGCTCGGGACGCCGTCCGGTGCGACGGTCGTCTGCGTGCACGGCCTCGGCGGCTCGCACGCGAACTGGCACGACCTCGGCCCGCTGCTCGCCGCCGCCGGGCACCGGGTCCTCGCGCTCGACCTCGCCGGCCACGGCCGCACGCCGCGGGCCGGCCGGTCGGCGTCCGTGCGGGCGAACCGGCGCCTCCTGCACCGCTTCCTCGTCGAGGTCGCCGGCGAGCCGGTCGTGCTTCTCGGCAACTCCATGGGCGGCACCCTGTCGGTGCTCGAGGCGGCGGCGCACCCGGAGCAGGTGCTCGGGCTCGTGCTCATCGGCCCCGCGGCGCCGCGGCCGCGCCGCGAGCTGCCCGACCCCGCCCTGGCCCGGCAGGTCGCGCTCTGCGCCGTCCCCGGCGTCGCGGAGCGGGCGCTGGCCCGCCGCCGCTCGCGGCTCGGCGCGGAGGCCGTCGTGCTCGAGCAGATGCTCCTCACCACCGCCGACCCCGAGCGGGTGTCGCCCGCGGTGCGCGCCCTGGCCGTCGACCTCGTCGCCTCCCGCGCCGCGGGCCCGGACGCCGAGGCCGCCTTCCTCGAGGCCGCCCGCTCGCTCGTCGCCGTCCTGTCGCGCCCCGCCGTCTACCGCAGCAAGGTCGCCGCCGTCCGCGCGCCGGTGCTCGTGGTGCACGGCGAGCTCGACCGGCTCGTGCCGGTCGACTGCTCCCGCGCCCTCGTCGCCTCCCGTCCCGACTGGGCGCTCGAGGTCCTCGACGGCGTCGGCCACGTCCCGCAGATCGAGGTGCCCGAGCGCACCGCGTCGGTCGTCCTGTCCTGGCTGGAGCGCACGCTGCCGGCCGCCCGTCCCTCGCGCAGTGCCGGAGGCGCCGCATGACCACCAGCCCCCTCACCGCTGCCGTCCCCGTGGTGAACGTCCCCAACGCGCTCACCGTCCTGCGCCTGCTGTGCGTGCCGGCCTTCGCCGTGCTGCTGCTCGGCAGCGCGACGTACGGCGACGGCTGGCTGGTGGCGGCCTGGGCCGTGTTCACCGCGGCCTGCGTCACCGACGTCGTCGACGGCCGGATCGCGCGCAGCCGCGGCCAGGTCACCGACTTCGGCACGTTCGCCGACCC
>DATMKB010000412.1:0-5293 GCA_035553635.1 Mycobacteriales bacterium | reverse complement strand
GTCGGAGCGGCGCCTGCCGGCCGGCTGGACCGACGTGCTGCCGGTGTTCGAGCCCAGCGAGAAGGGCGTGGCCACCCGCAAGGCCAGCGGCCAGGTGCTCAGCGCGCTCGCCCCGGTGCTGCCCGAGCTGTGGGGCGGCTCGGCCGACCTCGCCGAGAGCAACAACACCACGATGGAGGGCGAGCCGAGCTTCCTGCCCGAGCACCGCGGCTCCGAGCTGTTCCCGGGCAACCCCTACGGCCGCACGCTGCACTTCGGCGTCCGCGAGCACGCCATGGGCTCGGCGATGAACGGCATCGCGCTGCACGGCGGCCTGCGCGTCTACGGCGGCACCTTCCTCGTCTTCAGCGACTACATGCGCCCGGCGGTGCGGCTGGCCGCCCTCATGGGGCTGCCGGTCACCTACGTGTGGACGCACGACTCGATCGGCCTGGGCGAGGACGGCCCCACCCACCAGCCGGTCGAGCACCTGTCCGCGCTGCGCGCGATCCCGGGCCTCGACGTCGTGCGGCCCGCCGACGCCAACGAGACGGCGATCGCCTGGCGCACCGTGCTGGAGCACACCGATCGCCCGGCCGGCATCTGCCTGACCCGGCAGAACGTGCCGACCTTCGACCGCTCCGTCTTCGCACCCGCCGACGGCGTCGCGCGCGGCGGGTACGTGCTGCGCGACGCCTCCTCCGGCACGCCGCAGGTGGTGCTCATCGGCACCGGCTCGGAGGTGCAGGTCGCCGTCGCCGCGCAGGAGCTGCTCGAGGCGGAGGGCATCCCGACCCGCGTCGTCTCGATGCCGTGCGTCGAGTGGTTCCGCGCCCAGGAGGAGGCCTACCGGCGCACCGTGCTGCCCGCCGACGTCAAGGCGCGCGTGGCCGTCGAGGCCGGCATCGCCCAGCCCTGGCACGAGTGGGTCGGCGAGGCCGGCGAGGTGGTCGGGATCGAGCACTTCGGCGCCAGCGCGCCGTTCGGCGTGCTGTACGAGCAGTTCGGCATCACGGCCGAGCGCGTCGTCGCGGCGGCGCGTGCATCCCTGTCCAGGCTGGGCAGGACGCAGGGGTCGACCACCGGAAACTAGTCAGGAGCTCCCGTGAGCAACCCGCTGTCCGAGCTGTCCGCCGCCGGCGTGGCGGTGTGGCTCGACGACCTGTCGCGCGCCCGCCTGCAGACCGGCGACCTCGAGCGCCTGGTCCGCGAGCGGTCGGTCGTCGGCGTCACCACGAACCCGTCGATCTTCCAGAAGGCGCTGTCCGAGGGCGCCGCCTACGACGAGCAGGTGCGCGACCTCGCGCTGCGCGGCACCGACGTCGGCGAGGCGGTGCGCGCGCTCACCACCTACGACGTGCGCTGGGCCTGCGACGTCCTCGCCCCGGTGGCCGAGGGCTCCGGCGGCGTCGACGGCTGCGTGTCCATCGAGGTCGACCCGCGCATCGCGCACGACGCCGACCGCACCGTGGCCGAGGCCAAGGCGCTGTGGTGGCTCGTCGACCGCCCGAACGTGATGATCAAGGTCCCCGCGACGCAGGCGGGGCTGTCGGCCATCACCCGGGTGCTCGCCCAGGGCATCAGCGTCAACGTCACGCTCATCTTCTCGCTCGAGCGCTACAAGGCGGTCATGGACGCCTGGCTGACCGGCCTGGAGCAGGCCCGCGACGCCGGGCACGACCTGTCGCGCATCACCTCCGTCGCCTCGTTCTTCGTGTCGCGCGTCGACAGCGAGATCGACAAGCGGCTCGAGAAGGCCGGCGCCGACGCCTCCCTGCGCGGTCAGGCGGCGGTGGCCAACGCCCGGCTCGCCTACGAGGCCTACGAGGAGGTCGTCGCCGGCGAGCGCTGGAAGGCGCTCGAGGCGGCCGGCGCGAAGCCGCAGCGGCCGCTGTGGGCCTCCACCGGCGTCAAGGACCCCGCCTACGACGACACGATGTACGTCGTCGAGCTGGTGGCGCCCGGCACGGTCAACACCATGCCGGAGGCGACGCTCGAGGCCGTCGCCGACCACGGCACCGTGCGCGGCGACACCGTCCGGGGCACCTACGACGACGCGCGCAACGTGCTCACCTCGCTCGCCGACGCCGGCATCGACTACGACGACGTCGTCCGGGTGCTCGAGGAGGAGGGCGTGCAGAAGTTCGAGGACGCGTGGAACGCCCTCATCGACTCCGTCACCGAGCAGCTCGAGGCGGCCGGCGCCGACGTCATGCCGGCGGGCCAGTCCGCACCTGCCGGCGACGGCCCCTCGTCCGCGTCCCCGGAGGCCACCGCCCGATGAGCCTGCCCGTCCCCGACGAGACCCTCAGCGCGCACACCGGCGAGGGCGACCGCGCCGTCGGCGTGCACGTGCACGGCGCCGCCCTCGTCGAGGCGGCCCACACGGCCGTCGCCGAGCTCGAGGCCGACGGCGTCCCGGCGGCGCTGGCCACCAAGGACGCCACCCTCTGGGGCGCCGAGGCCACCGCCGAGGCCTCCGTGCGCCTGGGCTGGCTCGACGCCGTCGCCACCAGCCGGCCGCTCGTGGAGCAGGTCCTCGCGCTGCGCGACGCGCTGCGCGAGGAGGGCGTCGACCGCGTCGTGCTGTGCGGCATGGGCGGCTCCTCCCTCGCGCCCGAGGTCGTCTGCGCGACGGCCGGCGTGCCGCTCGTCGTGCTCGACAGCACCGACCCCCAGCAGGTCCGCCGCGCGCTCGGAGTCGACGAGCCCGACCTGCTGCGCCGCACGGTGGTGGTGGTCTCGAGCAAGTCCGGCGGCACCGTCGAGACCGACAGCCAGCGCCGCGCGGCCCGCGCCGCCTTCGAGGCCGCGGGGATCGACCCGGCGTCGCGCGTCGTCGTGGTCACCGACCCCGGCTCGCCGCTCGCCGAGCAGAGCGAGGCGGAGGGCGTGCGCGCGCTGTTCCTCGCCGACCCCGACGTCGGTGGCCGCTACTCCGCCCTCACCGCCTTCGGCGTGGTGCCCTCGGGCCTGGCCGGCGCCGATGTCGCCGCGCTGCTCGACGACGCCGAGGCCGTCCTGCCGTCGCTGACCGCAGGCGGACCCGGGCTGCTGCTCGGTGCCCTGCTGGGGGCCGCCGCCGCGGGTGGCCGCGACAAGCTCGTCCTGACGCCGTCCGGCGACCTGCCCGGCTTCGGCGACTGGGCCGAGCAGCTCGTCGCCGAGAGCACCGGCAAGGAGGGCCGCGGCATCCTGCCCGTCGTCGTCGAGGAGCCGGGCGCGCCGGGCACCGAGCAGGCCGCCGACGTCCTCGTCGTCGCGCTCGGCGACGCGCCCGAGGGGCCGCACGCGACCGTCCGGGGGCCCCTCGGCGGCCAGTTCCTGCTGTGGGAGTACGCCACCGCCGTCGCCGGCCGGGTGCTGTCCATCAACCCGTTCGACCAGCCGAACGTGCAGGAGAGCAAGGACAACACCGGCGCCATCCTCGGCGGCTCTCGCCCGCCCGTCGCCGAGCCCGTGCTCGTCGAGGACGGCGTCGAGGTCTACGCCACCGGCGACCTGCTCGCCGAGGCCGGCGACCTGCGCGCCGCCGTGCAGGCACTGCTGTCGGCCGTCCCGGAGCGCGGCTACCTGGCGGTCATGGCCTACCTCGACCGCGAGGCCGAGGCCGACGCCGCCCGGTTGCGCACGCTGCTCGCCGGGCGCCTCGCGCACCCGGTGACCTTCGGCTGGGCGCCGCGCTTCCTGCACTCGACCGGGCAGTACCACAAGGGCGGCCCGCAGACCGGCGCCTTCCTGCAGGTCACGGCGGCTGTCGGGCAGGACCTCGAGGTGCCCGGCCGCGACTACACCTTCGGCGAGCTGCAGGCCGCCCAGGCGATGGGCGACCTGCGGGCGCTCGGCGAGCGCGACCGGCCGGTGCTGCGCGTGCACCTCACCGACCGGCGCACCGGCCTGCAGCGGCTGCTCGAGGCCGCTGCCGGACCAGCACCGGCATGACCAACCCGCTGCGCGACCCCCGGGACCGGCGGCTCCCCCGGCTGCCGGAGCCGTGCGCGCTCGTCGTCTTCGGCGTCACCGGCGACCTCGCGCGCAAGAAGCTCATCCCGGCGGTGTACGACCTCGCCAACCGCGGCCTGCTGCCGCCCGGCTTCGTGCTGCTCGGCTTCGCCCGCCGCGACTGGGGCGACGGCGAGTTCGCCGACCTCGCCAAGGAGGCCGCGCGAAAGGGCGCCCGCACGGAGTTCCGCGAGGAGGTCTGGCAGCGCCTGGCCGACACCATCACGTTCCTGCCGGGCAGCTTCGACGACGACGACGCCTTCGACCGCCTCGCCCAGCTGCTGCACGACAGCGGCACGGCGCAGAGCAACGCCGCGTTCTACCTCTCCATCCCGCCGGCGGCGTTCCCCGTCGTGCTCAAGCAGATGGAGCGCACCGGCATGGCCGACGACGCGCGCAGCGGCGGGTGGCGCCGGGTGGTGGTGGAGAAGCCGTTCGGCACCGACCTCGCCTCCGCGCGCGAGCTCAACGCGCTCGTCAACAGCGTCTTCACGCCCGACGACGTGTTCCGCATCGACCACTACCTCGGCAAGGAGACGGTGCAGAACCTGCTCGCGCTGCGCTTCGCGAACGAGCTGTTCGAGCCGGTCTGGAACGCCCACCACATCGACTCGGTCCAGATCACGATGGCCGAGGACGTCGGCATCGGCACCCGCGCCGGCTTCTACGAGCAGACCGGCGCCGCGCGCGACGTCCTGCAGAACCACCTGCTGCAGCTGCTCGCGCTCACCGCCATGGAGGAGCCGGTCGACTCCGACGCCGACGCGCTGCGCACCGAGAAGCGCAAGGTGCTCGCGGCCGTCGTCCCGCCGCTCGACTGCGCCACCGACGCGGTGCGCGGGCAGTACGACCAGGGCTGGCTCGCCGGCGAGCGCGCCGTCGCCTACCGCGCCGAGGACAAGGTGGCCGACGACTCGACCACCGAGACCTACGCCGCGGTGAAGCTGCACGTCGAGACCCGCCGGTGGGCCGGCGTCCCCTTCTACCTGCGCACCGGCAAGCGCCTGCCCCGCCGCGTCACCGAGATCGCCGTGATGTTCCGCAAGGCGCCGCACCTGCCCTTCGCCAAGACCGACACCGAGGCGCTCGGGCACAACCAGCTCGTCGTGCGCGTGCAGCCCGACGAGGGCGTGACGCTGCGCTTCGGCTCCAAGGTGCCCGGCACCGCGATGGAGGTGCGCGACGTCGCGATGGACTTCCGCTACGGCGAGTCGTTCACCGAGGCGTCGCCGGAGGCCTACGAGCGGCTGCTGCTCGACGTCCTGCTGGGCGACCGCTCGCTGTTCCCGCACGACGTCGAGGTCGAGGAGTC
>DATMKB010000411.1:0-5681 GCA_035553635.1 Mycobacteriales bacterium | reverse complement strand
GGTGCACGCGCCGAACGGGCCGTGGGCCGCGCAGGGCGGCTGGGAGTACAACGCCGTCCTCATCGCCTCGCTGCTCGCCCTGGCCGACGCCGGCCCGGGCGACCTGTCCGTCGACGCCGTCCTCGGCACCGAGCGGCGCGGGTCCGGGTGGGCGGCGGCGGCGTTCGCCGTCGGCGCCGGCAGCGCCCTGGCCGCGATGGCGCTGGGCCGGCGGGCCGGCAGCCGCCCGGCGCAGGGGCCGGAGCCCTACGGCGAGGCCCCCGAGGCCACCGGCGACGTCGCCGGCGACCCGGTGACCGCCGCGGACGAGGGCTGACCGCCGCCGCTCAGCGGGCTCGCGCCGGCAGCAGGGCCGCGAGGTCCTGCGCCAGGCGGGCGCCGAGCACCGCGTACCCGTCCTCGTCCGGGTGCAGGCCGTCCGGCGACAGGAACACCGCCGGGTCCTGGTCGGCGTGCCACCGGCCCGACAGCGGGCTGGTGAACGGCAGCCCGAGGTCGCGTGCGGCGTCGCGCACGGCGGCGTCGGCGACGGCGCGCCGCAGGTCGTGCACCCCGGGCGGGTCGTACGCGCCGACGAGCACGACGCGGGCCTGCGGCTGCCGCCGGCGCACCTCCGCCACCACCTCGTGCACCGCTGCCCGCACGGCGTCCGGCGGGGAGCCGACGCGGGCGTCGTTCGTGCCGCCCTCGACCAGGACGACGTCGTACCGCCCGGCGAGGGCGCCCGGCAGCCGGAGCCGCTCGAGGTAGCCGGGCGAGCGGCCGGTGGTCGTGAAGCCGGTGCCGCCCCAGGCGTCCACCTCGACGTCCCAGCCGAGCTCGCGGGCCGCGACGCGGGCCAGGACGGGCCGGCGCGGCTCGCTGCCGGTGCCGGACATGAGGCTGTCGCCGAGGAAGTACGCCCGCACCGGTGCGGGGGCCGGCGGCGGCGACGCCGGCACGGCGCCCAGGAGCGAGGCGACGAGCAGGAGCGCGGCGCTGACGCGGCGCCGCACGGGCGCGCCGACGGGTGCCTGCAGGGGCGGACGCCGCTGCTCCGGCACGAGGAGCGCGAGGTCGGCCCGGGTGGTCGGCGGCGCAGCGGTCATGGCCGCTGCAGCGTCCGGTGCGCGGTGCCCGGCCGCAGCCGAACGACGGAAGCGTCATGCACCTGTCACGTCCCGGCGCGCCGCCTGTCGCAGCGGACACATCGCCCTTACTGTGCGCGCCGTGCAGCAGAGCCTCCCCAGCGTCGCGGTCGACCCGGTCGCCTTCTCCCGCACCGTCGACGCGGTGGCCGCCTACGTCCGCAGCGAGCCGGGGGCGTGGGCGGCCGTGGCCGCGCTCGTGCGCGAGGACCCGGAGGGCGCCATGCGGTCGATGCTCGCGCTCGGAGCGGTCCTGCTCGACATCTCCGCCGAGGCGTTCGAGGTGACGCCCGACGAGATGCTCGGCAAGGTCCGGCGCACCGTCGACCTGCAGCGGCTCGAGGACTCCCGCCGGGGCGACTCCCGCTGACCTAGGGTCCGGCGCGTGGCCACGACCCTGCGCGACGTCGTCGCGGCGCTCGACGAGATGTACCCGCCGGAGTCCGCGGCGTCGTGGGACGCCGTCGGCCTGGTGGTCGGCGACCCGGACGCCGAGGTCCGCCGCGTGCACCTGGCCGTCGACCCGGTCGAGGAGGTCGTCGAGGAGGCCCTGGCCGCCGGTGCCGACCTGCTCCTGACCCACCACCCGCTGTACCTGCGCGGCACGACGTCGGTGGCGGCGACGACGTCGAAGGGCCGGGTGGTGCACCGGCTGGTGGCCGGCGGCTGCGGGCTGTTCGTCGCGCACACCAACGCCGACGTCGCCGACCCCGGGGTGTCGGACGCCCTGGCCGGCGTGCTGGGCCTGCGGGACCTGCGCCCGCTGCAGCCCGACCCGGAGGAGCCGCTCGACTCCCTCGTCGTCTACGTCCCCGTCGACGACGCCGACCGCCTGCTCGACGCCCTCGCTGAGGCCGGCGCGGGGGCGATCGGCGACTACGACCGCTGCGCCTGGACCACCACCGGCACCGGCACCTTCCGGCCGCTCGAGGGCGCCGACCCGGCGATCGGCGAGGTGGGCCGGGTCGAGACCGTGCGCGAGGAGCGGCTCGAGATGGTGCTGCCCCGCCGCCGCCGCACGGCGGTGCTGCGCGCGCTCGTCGACGCGCACCCGTACCAGGAGCCGGCGTACTCGGTGGTGGAGCTGGCGTCGGCGCCCGGCCGCCGGGGGCTCGGCCGCGTCGGCGAGCTGCCCGAGCCGCTGACCCTCGCCGAGCTCACCCGGCGGGCCGCCGGCGCGCTGCCGCGCACGGCCTGGGGCGTGCGCGCCGCCGGCGACCCGGACGCCGTCGTGCGCACCGTCGCGGTGTGCGGGGGGTCGGGGGACTCGCTGCTGCGGGAGGCCGCGCGGTCGGGCGCCCAGGCCTACCTCACGGCCGACCTGCGCCACCACCCGGCGTCCGAGGCGCCGGAGGGCCTGGCGCTGCTCGACGCCGCGCACTGGGCCACCGAGCACCCCTGGCTCGCCGACGCGGCCCGCCGGCTGTCCGCCGCCACTAGGGTCGAGACGTCGGTGTCCGCGCTGGTCACCGACCCCTGGACCGTCCACTCCTGTCAGGAGCGCCGTTGAAGGCCGACCCGTTCGTGCAGCTGCGGCTGCTCGACCTGCAGGCGCTCGACACGTCGCTCGACCAGCTGCGCCACCGCCGGCGCACGCTGCCGGAGCTCGCCGAGATCACCCGGCTCGAGGGCCTGGTCGAGGGCCTGCGCGACGCCGTCGTCGCCGCCGAGACCGAGCTGTCGGACCTGCAGCGCGAGCAGGACCGCTTCGAGCGCGAGATCGAGCAGGTCCGCGCCCGCAAGGCCCGCGACGAGGAGCGCCTGGGCTCCGGCGCCATCACCAACCCCAAGCAGCTGCAGGACATGGAGCACGAGGTCGCCACGCTGACCCGGCGCCAGTCCGACCTCGAGGACGGCGAGCTCGAGGTCATGGAGAAGGTCGAGGAGGTGCAGGGGCGCCTCGACGCGCTGCTGACCGAGCGGGCGCGCCACACCGCCGACCGCGAGGCCGCCGAGCAGCGCCGCGACACCGCGTTCGCCGAGATCGACGCCGACATCGCCCGCACCACCGACGAGCGGGCGCAGACCGCCGCGACGTTCCCGCCCGACCTGCTCGCGCTCTACGAGAAGGTGCGCGAGAAGACCGGCGGCGTCGGGGCGGCCGCCATCGGCCACGGCCGGTGCGGCGGCTGCCGGCTCGACCTCATGAACAACGAGCTCGCCGACATCAGGACCGCCGCGGTCGACGACGTCCTGCGGCACGAGGAGTGCGGCCGGATCATGGTGCGCACGGCGGAGTCCGGGCTCTGAGGGTCACGGTCGAGGCCGACGGCGGCTCGCGCGGCAACCCCGGTCCGGCCGGCTACGG
The DNA here is from genome assembly GCA_035553635.1 of Mycobacteriales bacterium. Classification (GTDB taxonomy): domain Bacteria; phylum Actinomycetota; class Actinomycetes; order Mycobacteriales; family SCTD01; genus DATLGD01. The sequence continues at coordinate 2,246 of DATMKB010000411.1, read as the reverse complement.
CGCCGTCGTCCGGGAGGCGGGCACGGGTCGCGTCCTCGCCGAGCGGGCGGCGTCGGTCGGGCGGGCGACGAACAACGTCGCGGAGTACGGCGGCCTGATCGCCGGCCTGCGCGCCGCGGCCGAGGTCGGCGCCGACGAGGTCGACGTGCGCATGGACAGCAAGCTCGTCGTCGAGCAGATGAGCGGGCGCTGGAAGGTCAAGCACCCGTCGATGCAGCCGCTGGCGCGCGAGGCGGCCGAGCTCGTGCGGGGCTTCTCGCGGGTGACCTTCTCGTGGATCCCGCGGGCGCAGAACGCGCACGCCGACCGCCTCGCCAACGAGGCGATGGACGCCGCCGCGCAAGGCCGCACGTGGCAGCCCGACCCCGCCGACGAGTGGCTGGCGCAGCACGAGGCGCCGGAGCCGGAGCCGGCGGCGTCGCTCGACACGACGAACCGGCTGTCGGGCTGGCAGGACGACCCGGGGCCGCCCACCACCACGCTGCTGCTGCGCCACGGCGAGACGGCGCTGTCGGTGGAGAAGCGCTTCTCCGGCATCGGCGACCCGCCGCTCACCGAGGCCGGGCGTGCCATGGCGGCCGCCGCTGCCACCCGCCTGGCCACCAGCGGCGCGACGGCCGTCGTGTCGTCCCCGCTGCGCCGCGCGCGGGAGACGGCGGCGCTGGTGGCCGAGGCCCTCGGCGTCGACGTCGAGGTGGAGGAGGGGCTGCGCGAGACCGACTTCGGCGACTGGGACGGCTACACCTTCGCCGAGGTCCGGCAGAAGTGGCCGGCCGAGCTCGACGCGTGGCTGGCCTCGACCGCCGTCGCGCCGCCGCACGGCGAGAGCTTCGACGCCACGGCCACCCGCGTGCGGGCCGCCCTGCACCGCGTCCTGCGGTCGCACGCCGGCCAGCGGGTCGTCTGCGTCTCGCACGTCACGCCGGTCAAGACGCTCCTGCGCATCGCGCTCGAGGCACCGCCGTCGGCGCTGTACCGGATGCACCTCGACCTCGTGTCGCTGTCGGAGGTGCAGTGGTTCGCTGACGGGCCCGCCGTCGTCCGCTCCATGAACGACACCGGCCACCTGCGCGGCTGACGTCAGCGCACGGTGTCGCGCAGCGCGTCGAGCGAGCTGTAGCGCGGCGTCCACCCGAGCTCCGTGCGCGCCTTGGTGGTGTCCATGACCGCGGGGTGGCTCACCGCCTCGACCCACTGCGCGAAGCTCGGCAGCGGCAGCTTCGCCACCGCCTTCGCCGCGGCCTGCGTCGGCCGGCCGGGCACCGGCAGCGGCAGGAACCCGAGCTCGCGCGCGACGTCCACGGCGCTCAGGACGCCGTCACCGGCGATGTTGTACGCGCCGGGCGGCCCCGCCGCGACGATGCACTGCAGCAGCGCCGAGCCGACGTCGTCCTCGTGCACGAACTGCAGCGGCAGGTCCGGCACCAGCGCCGGCACCGGCACCGGCAGCCGGCGGAACCGGCCCTGCAGCTTGCGGCCGAGCGGCGCCAGCGGGCCGGGCAGGACGTCCTTGCCGCCGACCGTGTGCGGCCCCAGCACCACCGGCGGGCGCAGCAGGTACATGTCGAGCTCGGGGTGCTGGGCGGCCTCCTGGCGCAGGAGGTCCTCCAGCTCGGCCTTCTCCTGCGCGTAGAAGAGCTTGTCGGCCGGGCGCGTCGGCCACTCCTCGGTCATGGGCACCGGGTTGTCGGCGTGGAAGCCGTACGCCGCCACCGACGACGCGTAGACGAACCGCTTCGCGCCGGCGGCAGCGGCGGCGCGGAAGGCGTTGAGCGTGCCCTCGACGTTGATGGCCCGCGTCGTCTCCGGCGTCCCCCCGACGATGAGGAACGCCAGGTGCACGACGACGTCGGCGCCCTCGAACGCCTCGCGCAGCGCCTCGGGGTCGCGCACGTCGCCCCGCCGGTACTCCATCTTCGTCCAGCCGTGCTGGTCCGGGTCGAACGGCCGCCGCGCGACGCCGACGACGCGGCCGATGCGGTCGTCGGCCTGCAGGAGCGGCAGCAGGCCGAACCCGAACGTGCCGGTGGGGCCGGTGACGGCGACGGTGAGGCTCATGCGCCGCGCCGTACCCGCCGCCGCGCCGGCCTGCACCCCGTAGCCTGGGGGACGGGACGAGTCGGCCGGACGGTCGCGGCACCACCCAGGTGCCGAGGAAAGTCCGGGCTCCACAGGGCAGGGTGGTCGGTAGCACCGACCCGGGGTGACCCGCGGGACAGTGCCACAGAGAACAGACCGCCGGTCGT
>DATMKB010000410.1:0-2888 GCA_035553635.1 Mycobacteriales bacterium | reverse complement strand
CTCGACCGCTGGTGCGACGACGTCGCCGCGCGCGGGTTCGACCTCGCCCTGCAGGTCTACGGCGACAACCCCGCCGCGAACGCCGTCACCGCCCGCACCGGCGCCCGGCTGGTGGGCGGCTTCGCGCCGACCCGCGGCGGCCTCGACGTCGACCCCGCGCTGCACGTCCCCTACCCCCACTCCCTGCACGAGGTGGAGCGGCACCTGCGGCTGCTCGAGCACCTCGGCCTGCCCGCCGGCGCCGACCGGGCGCTGTCCTGGCCGGTGCGGCCGGAGGACGAGGGCGTGCAGCAGCGGCTCGGCCTGCCCCCGGGCCCCTACGCGGTGCTCCACCCCGGAGCGACGTCGTCGAGCCGGCGGTGGCCGGTGGTGCGGTTCGCGGAGGTCGGCGACGCGCTGGCGGCCGACGGGCTGCGGGTGCTGGTGGGCGGCGTGCCGTCCGAGGCGCCCACCACGGCGGCCCTCGTCGACGCGCTGTCGGCGGACGCCGTCGACCTCACCGGGCGCACGACGCTCGGCGAGTACGCGGTGCTGCTGCGCGACGCCGACGTCGTCGTCGCGAACGACACCGGCACCGCGCACCTGTCCGCCGCGGTGGGCGGCCGGGTGGTGACGGTGTTCCTGTCCGGCGACCCGGTGCGCTGGCGGCACCCCGAGCACCTGCAGCGCGTGGCGCGCGCCGAGGTGGGGTGCGGCCCGTGCCCGCACCTCGACTGCCCCATCGACCACCGGTGCGCGACCCGGGTCACCCCCGCGGAGGTGCTGGCGGCCGCGCGAGCGCTGCGCGGAACGCGGACCACGCCTGCGCGGCCATCCGCTGCGCGGTGAGGTGCTCGCGGGCGACCGCCGCACCGCGGCGCCCGCGCTCGGCCCGCTCCGCCGGGTCGGCGAGCAGCCGGCGCAGCCCGCCGGCCAGCGCCGCAGCGTCCTCCACCGGCACGACGACGCACACGTCGCCGAGCGCGAGCTGCACGTCGCCGACGTCGGTGGCCACCGCGGGCAGGCCGGCCGACACCGCCTCGACGAGCACCAGCGGCAGCGCCTCGACGCGCGACGGCAGGCAGAAGACGTCGACCTGCGCCAGCAGGGCGGCCGGCCCGTCCTGCACGCCGAGGAAGCGCACGGGCAGCCCCTCGGCGCGCTCGCGCAGCGCCGCCTCCTCGCGGCCCTCGCCGCCGAGCAGCACCTGCAGCGCGACGCCGTCGTCGACGAGTCGGCGGACGGCATCCAGCAGGACGTCGAAGCCCTTCTGCGCGGTGAGCCGGCCCAGCGCGCCGACCACCGGCACCGCTCCCCCGGGCGGCGCCACCACCGGCACGGGGTCGACGCCGTTGACGACGTGCGTGAGCCGCTCCTCGGGCACGCCGAGGGCCTCCCGCGCCACGGCGGCGAACTCGGCGGACACCGCGACCACGTGGTGCAGCGCCGCGTACGCCGCCCTCGCCCGCGCGGGGTCGGGCACCTCGCCGCGCATGTGCAGCGTGGCCACGGTCGGCGCCTCGGCGGCGCACGCCTCGAGCGCGGCGAGCATCGACGCCGGGTCGACGAGGTTCACCTGGACGACGTCGGGCCGCAGGCCGGCGACGGCCCGCTGCAGGTCCGGGGCGCGCTCCTCGCGCACCGTCGTCGGCACCACGACCACCCGCCCGCCCCGGGCCTCGACGTCGGCCGCGAGGTGCGGCGCGTGCTCGGCCGTCGTGACGACGTCGACGTGGAGGTCCGCCGGCGCGTGCCGGACGAGGCTGCGCGCGTAGACCTGCGCCCCGCCGAAGCCCCGGCCGTCCGCGACCACCACCGCGCGCAGGGGTCCGTCCACAGGGCCGGACCCTACGGTCGGACCCCTCGCCTAGCGTCGTCGGCGTGGCGGAGCAGGGGCGGGACGCGCAGCGGGCGCGGGTGTACCGGGCGGAGGACGCCTGGGCCGCCCGGCTCGACGCCGCGCGCCGCGGCGCCCCGCTGGCCACCGTCGGCGGCAGCGCGGTGCTGCTGCCGGCCGAGCGCCGGCTGGGCTCGCTCGAGGCCGCCGCCGGCTACTGCGCGCGGGTGCTGGCGCTGCCGGAGGTCCGGGCGGTGGCCGGCGACCTCGCGCCGCCCGCGCTGCGGCCGCGGCGCGGGCTCACGTCGGCGCACTGGGAGCCGCCGGGCACGGTGGCGCTGCCGGTCCCGCCGCACGGCGAGCCGTGGGCGCTGCGCGAGACGGTGGTGCTGCACGAGCTGGCGCACCACGTCGGCGAGTGCACGGGCCGCACGCGCGGGCACCGTGCTCCCTGGCCGGCGCTGCTGCTGCTCCTCGTCGAGGCGGCGCTCGGCCCCGAGGCGGCGCTCGCGCTGCGGGTCGCGTACGGCGAGGAGGGGGTCGAGGTGGGAGCGCTGTGAGCGACGGCGACCGGCTGGTCGACAAGGTCGGCAAGCTGCTGGCCCAGGCGGAGGGCACCGACAACGAGCACGAGGCGGCGGCGTTCGTCGAGCGGGCGCAGGCGCTCGCCACCGCGCACGCCGTCGACCTCGAGCTGGCCCGGGCGCGCCAGCGCGACCGGCACCGGCGCGGCACTGAGGAGCCGCTCGTGCAGGAGCGCCTCGAGGTCGGCGCGCGCGGCAAGCGGGGCAACCGGCACCGCGTCCTGCTGTACGCCGCCGTGGCGCGGGTCAACGACGTCCTCGTGAACGTCGCGCACGACAGCACGTACGTCCTCGGCTTCGGGCACCGCACCGACCTCGACGTCGTCGAGCGGCTCTGGACCTCGCTCGCGGTGCAGATGACGGCGGCGGCGCAGCGCCGGCTCGACGCCGGGGAGCACCGGCGGGCCGGCGTCGCGGCGCAGACCTGGCGGCTGTCGTTCTACGACGGCTGGGTCGACGAGGTCGGGCGCCGGCTCGAGGCGGCCAAG
>DATMKB010000409.1:0-2103 GCA_035553635.1 Mycobacteriales bacterium | reverse complement strand
CCCGCAACGCCGCGCGCCCCGCAGCCCGAGGGCGGCGGGGCGCGCGGGGAGCGCGAGCGGTCAGCCGGTGAGCAGCGAGCCCGCGAGCACCGGCCGGCCCTCCGGCGCGGCGGCGCCGACCGGCTTGCAGACCCACGCCTGCGTGATCGCCTCGACGGAGGCGCCGTCGTGGTGGTCGAGCGCGTGGGCGGCGTCGACGAGCTCGGCCGCGCGGGCCTCGGCGGCCGAGCCCGCCTCGATGAAGCGGCCCGGAGCCGCGGCGTCGACCTCGGCGGGGGCGTCGGCGTCGAAGCGCAGGACGTCGATGCCGCGGCCGGTGTAGTCGGTCACCCAGACGTGCTCCTCGTCGACCCAGAACGCCGCCGACGACACGCCCGGCAGGGGCTGCCAGAACCCGCGCTCCTCGACCGTGCCCTCGTCGGTGACCTCGAGGAAGCGGACGCCGGAGGTGTACCAGCCCATCGCGACGAGGCCGCCGTCCTCGAACTCGGGGTGCTCGGTGAACCAGTGGCCGCAGTGCTGCGACGCGGGGGCCTTGCCCTCCATGCCGGTCGGCAGGCCGCGGTCGAGCTGGTACTGCCCGGTGAAGGCGAGGTCGAGCGGGAACTCGGGGTCCGGCGAGTACTCAGGGTCGGCCAGGGCCTCCTGCGCCTCCTGCGTGTCCCACACGACGAAGCTGCCGAGCTCGGCCTGGCAGCCCAGGCTCGTCTCGCTGCCGCCGAGCAGGAACCGGTCGGTGCCGCCGTTCGGCCACTCGACGCCGTGCATGTAGCGGCTGTCCGGCAGGTCGCCCTTGGCGAGCAGCACTGGGTTCTCCGGGTCGCGCACGTCCATCATGACGACGGGGTTGCTCGCGGCCACGACGATGCCGGGCTGCACCTCGGTGAGGTCGTGCGAGCCGCGCACGACGCCGCCGATCCGGTTGAACCAGGTGCCGCTGACCTTGCGCGGCGCCGCCGGGTCGCTCAGGTCGACGATGGTGCCCTCGGACCCGTAGACGTAGCTGCAGTCGTTGACGCACGTGTTGGTGTGGTCGGCCATGCCGGTGGCGGCGGTGACCAGCCGCGGCGTCGTGCGGTTGGTGATGTCGACGACGTAGAGGATCCCGTCGTACGCCTGGCCGGTGACGAGCACCTTGCCGTTGGTGTCGATGTTCTCCCGCTCCTGGTTGGGCGTCGCCGGCACGGCGACGAAGCCCTTCGGGGTCGGCAGCGCGGGGTTCTCCGTGGAGTAGATGGTCACGCCCTTGGCGGTGCGCAGCAGGAAGTCGCCGTCGGGCAGCACCCGGGCGCCGATGCTGTCGGTGTCGAGCGGCAGCGTCAGCACGTGCGAGACGTTGCTCGTGGCGATGTAGCCCGGCCCGGGCGAGCCGGACAGGGCCAGGCCGGGGGCCGCCGCGGCGGCGACGCAGGCGAGCGCGGCGAGGGAGGCGGTGCGCAGACGGGTCCTCATGGCGGCTCGTTCGACGCCCGGCCTGCGTTCTCCTGCCCTGCTGTCCACAGATCGTGCCGGCAGCGCCCGCGCGGGCCGTCCGGCGGCCAGGCTGGCCGGGCGCCACGTCGACAGGGAGGTGCCCGTGCTCGCCGACCCGGACGCGCTCGAGGCCGCCGCCCGCCGGCTGTCCGCGGGCGCCGGTGCCGTGCGCGCGGCCGCCCGGCGGCTCGCGGGCACCGGCGGCGCGCTGCGCTGGCAGGGGACGGCGGCCGGGGCCTTCCGCGAGGGGCTCGCCGACGAGGTGGCGCGGCTCCAGCGCTCCGCGGCCGCCCTCGACGACGCCGCCGACGCCCTCCGGCGGCACGCCGGCACGGTCCGCGCGCGGCAGCGGGCGCTCGAGGCGGCGGCCGCGGGTGCGGCCGCCCTCCTGCGAGGTGGGCCGTGACCGCCCGGCGGCTGGTCCTCACCGTCGACGAGCTCGCCGTGCTCGCCGGGTCCCTGCCCGCCGGCACGGCGCTCCCGCCAGCCGTCCGCCCGGGGCCGCCCGCCGACCCGGCCGCCGCCCGGCGGCGGCTCGAGGAGCGCGGCCTGATCGTCGAGGGGCGGGCGCACCCGGCGCTGCACGACGACCTCCTGCGGCTCGCGGCCCCGGAGGTCGCGGTCCTGCTC
>DATMKB010000408.1:0-4220 GCA_035553635.1 Mycobacteriales bacterium | reverse complement strand
GCCGAGCTGCACGCCGAGACCGGCCGCACCGCCGGCAACGGCTCGCTCATGCGCACGGCGCCGGTGGCGCTGGCGCACCTCGACGACCCGGACGCGCTCGAGCAGGCGGCCCGGGCGGTCAGCGCGCTCACCCACGCCGACCCCGCGGCCGGCGACGCCTGCGTCCTGTGGTGCTCCGCGATCGCGCACGCCGTGCGCACCGGTGAGCTCGACGTCCGCGTCGGCCTCCCGCGGGTGGCACCGCCGTGGGCGGCGCTGCTCGACGCGGCGGAGGCCGGCGAGCCGGCGTCCTTCGCGGACAACGGCTGGGTGGTGGCCGCGCTGCAGGCCGCCTGGTCGGCGGTGTCCCGCGCGGCGTCGTTCGACGATGGCCTGCAGCGCGCCGTCGCGGCGGGCCACGACACCGACACGGTGGCCGCCATCGCCGGCGGGCTGCTCGGCGCGCGGTACGGCGTCAGCGCCGTGCCGTCGCGGTACCGCCGCCTCGTGCACGGCTGGCCGGGGCTGCGCTCGCGCGACCTCGCCGCGCTCGCGCTGCTCACCGTGCGCGGCGGCCGGCCCGACCCCGACGGGTGGCCGACCGGTCCCCGCCTGCACTACGGGCGCACGCACCGCGGCACGGTGCCGCACCCGGACGACCCGGGCGTGCTCCTCGGCGGCGTCGGTGCCCTCGTGCCCGGCGTCGCGGACGCCGTCGTCAGCCTGTGCCGGCTCGGTGCCGAGGAGGTGCCGCTGCAGGGCGTCGCGCCGCAGGACCACGTCGAGGTCTGGCTCGTCGACGCCGAGGACGCGAACGCCGACCTGCGCACCGTCCTCGACGACGCCGCCGACGCCGTGCGGGACCTGCGCGCCGAGGGCAAGACCGTGCTGCTGCACTGCGTGCACGCGCACACCCGCACGCCCGTCGTCGCCGCCGTGCACGGCGCGCGCGTGGCCGGCGGGTCGGAGCGCGAGGCGCTGCAGCGGGTCATGGCGGTGCTGCCCTCCGCGCGCCCGCGGGCGTCGATCGCCGCTGCCCTGCGCTGACCGCGAGGTGTGACGGACCTGTCCCGGTGGGACACACCCGGGTGGCCGAGCGGAGACCCGGGAGGACGTCGTGAGCACCGAGTCGCAGGAGCGCAGCACTCCCGCGCGACCGGAGGGCCGAGACCCCGCCCCTCCGCGCAGCCCCGTCGGCACCGGCCGGCCCGTCGAGGACCAGCCGAGCGTCGCCGACAGCGACGTCCCCGTCGTCCGGACGTGGATCGGCCGCATCGCCGGCCCGGTGCTGGCCCTGCTCGTCTACGCGCTGCTGAGCCTCAACGACGACCTCGGCACAGCCGGGCGCACGACGGCGGCGGTCGGCGTCCTCCTCGCGGTGTGGTGGATGACCGAGGCGATCCCCCTGCCCGCCACCGCGCTGCTGCCGATCGTCCTGTTCCCGCTGCTCGGCGTGCTCCCCGTCGACGAGGCGACAGCGCCCTACGCGGACCCGAACATCTTCCTGTTCATGGGCGGGTTCATGCTCGCGCTCGCGATGCAGCGCTGGGACCTGCACAAGCGCATCGCGCTGCTCGTCGTGCGGGCGGTGGGCACGAAGCCCGACCGGCTGGTCGCCGGCTTCATGCTCGCCACGGCGTTCGTCAGCATGTGGGTCAGCAACACCGCCACCACCGTGATGATGCTGCCCATCGGCCTGTCGGTGCTGCTGCTCGTCCTGCAGCGCACCGGCGCCGTGCCCGACGACGCTGCGGGCGCCGCGACCACGATGGTGAAGGACCGCGACACCCGCAACTTCGCCGTCGCGCTCATGCTCGGCATCGCCTACGCGGCGAGCATCGGGTCGCTCGCCACGCTCATCGGCACGCCGCCGAACCTCATCCTCGCCGGCTTCGTCGAGCAGCAGTACGACATCGACCTCGGCTTCGGCCAGTGGATGGCGCTCGGCCTGCCGCTGGCCTCGGTGTTCCTCGTGCTCGCCTGGCTCGTGCTCACCAAGCTGGTGTTCCGCTCCGGCCTGCGCGAGATCCCCGGCGGCAAGGAGCTCATCGACTCGGAGATCAAGGCGCTCGGGCCCATGAGCCGCGGCGAGTGGACGGTGCTCGCCGTCTTCGTCACGACGGCGCTGCTGTGGGTGTTCCGCCAGCCGCTCGCCGGCTGGGACGCGCTGACCGGCGTGCTGCCGTTCATGGCGCAGCTCAACGACACCTCGATCGCCATCGCCGCAGCCCTGGCGCTGTTCCTCATCCCGGTCGACGCGCGACGGGGTGTCCCGACGCTCGACTGGCGCACCGCCCAGCAGCTGCCCTGGGGCGTGCTGCTGCTGTTCGGCGGCGGCCTGTCGCTGGCCGCGGCCGTGCAGGCCTCCGAGCTCGACGTCTTCATCGGCTCGCAGGTGAGCGGCCTGGGCGTCCTGCCCGTCGTCCTGCTCATCGCCGGCGTCGCGGGCGTGGTGCTGCTGCTCACCGAGGTCACGAGCAACACCGCGACGGCGGCCGCGTTCCTGCCCGTGCTCGGCGGCGTGGCGGTGGGCCTCGAGGTCGCCCCGCTCCTGCTGCTCGTGCCGGCGGCCCTGGCGGCGACGTGCGCCTTCATGCTCCCGGTGGCGACGCCGCCGAACGCCATCGTCTTCGGCTCCGGCCACGTGACCATCGGCTCGATGCTGCGCGCCGGCGCGGTGCTCAACGTCGTCGGCATCGTGCTCATCACCGCGGCGGTCTACCTGCTCGGCGGCGTCGCGCTCGGCATCGAGTTCTAGGAGCCGAGCGCCTCGCGGAGCGCGGGCCGGTCGCGCAGCAGCAGCGCCCGGCCCGCGACCACCGCCACGGCCGCGACGAGCGCGACGCCGGCCGTGGCGGTCCAGGCGGTGCTCAGCGACGCGGCGTCGGCGAGCGCGCCGAAGGCCAGCGGGCCGAGGGCCCCGCCGACCGCGACGCCGCTCTGCGTCACGCCGGTGGCGCGCCCGGGAGCGTCCGGGTGCATGAGCGTCACGGCGTGGTTGAATAGCCCCGCCCACGCCCAGCCGACGCCGTAGGCCAGCACCACCGCCGGCAGCAGCGCGGCTGTCGAGCCGGTGGCGAGCAGCAGCGCAGCGGGCGCACCGGCGGCCGTCATCGCCGCGACGACGAGGAACCAGCGCCCGTCGCGCCGGTCGGCCAGGGCGCCGACGAGGAGCCGGGCCAGCACGCCGAGCGCGCTGCCGAGCGCCGCGGTGAGCCCCGCGGTGCCGGGCGCGAGGCCGGCGTCGACCGCCGTCTCGACGTAGAAGCCGCCGATGGCGTTGCCCACCGCGGCGCCGGCCGTGGTGCCCACCGCGAGCACCACCAGCGGCAGCAGCCGGTACGGCCCGGCCGCCTGCGCGGCCCGCTCGGCGGTGGACGTGCGCCGGCGCGGCGGCGCGGTCTCCGGCGGGGCGGTGGCGTCGGGGACGAGCAGCGGCACGGCCAGGGCCAGCACCGCCGCCGTGGCGTACGCCCACCGCCAGCCGACCGTGACGCCGAACGCCGGCACGGCGAGCCCGCCGAGCAGCACGCCCGCCGGGATGGCCGCCTGCTTCGCGCCGTACGCCGTGGCGCGCCGGTGACGGGCGACCGCGCGGGCGATGAGCACGTTCGACGCCGGCTGACCAGCGCCGCTCGCTGCGCCCGCCAGGACGAGCGCCGCGGCCAGCCACCTGGTGCTCGGCGCCGCGCCCGCCGCGGCCAGGGCGAGTGCGCCGACCGCCGCGGCGGCGCGCATGACCCGCGGCGGGCCGAAGCGGTCGGCGACGCGGCCGCCCAGCACCGACCCGAGCGCCGCTCCTCCGAAGAAGGCGGCGACGAGCGCGCCCAGCCCACTGCGCTCGAGGCCGAGATCGGCACGCACCTGCACCGCGAGTCCGCCGAGCAGGTACACCGGCAGCATCCCGACGAGCGTCACGGCCACCGCCGCGCCGGTCGGAGTAAGCCGTCGGGTCACCGAGGGATCAGATCACCCGGCCTGCGTACATCGACCGGAGGGCGGATCGTCGGTTGGCATCGACGGACCTTCGGTCGGTGTAAAAAGCGCGACGTGAGCCTGACGCCGTTCGAGACCGGACTGAGAGATGCCGCCATGACCTGGTTGGACGCCAGGCGTCGTGTCGGGGACGGCTTCGTCCGACACGAGGAGCTCGCGTCCTTCGAGTACGCGGGACAGCGGGTCCCCCTCATGGACCGTCAACGGGGCATCCGCAAGCCGGCCATCTTCGAGGCGGCCCTTTC
>DATMKB010000407.1:0-3980 GCA_035553635.1 Mycobacteriales bacterium | reverse complement strand
CGCAGGCGCACGAGGTCCGCCGCGCCGGCACGGTGGTCTGCGCGGCCGCCGCCACCACCTGCCGCGACACCGGCCTGCCGACCGGCACCACCGCCGCCTACGAGGTGCGCGCCCTGCTCGGCCAGTGGCGCAGCCCCGCGGCGCAGCTCGCCGTCCCGGTGCCGCACGACCGCCGGCTCCTGGTCACCGCGCCGTCGACCGCCGTGGTCGGCACCCCGTTCGCGGTCACGGTCGTGGCCCTGGACGGCACGCTCCCCGACGCCACGGCCGTCGGGACGCGCACCTTCGCCGTCTCCACCGGCGGGACGACGTCCGCGAGCCTCACCGTGGAGCCCGACGGCAGCGTGGCCGGCACCGCGCAGGTCGTCGTCGACGTCGAGGGCACGACGACGCTCACGCTCACCGACACCGCGCTGCCCGAGCGCGCGGGCACGAGCGGCGAGGTGGTCGTCGGGCGGTCGGGCGGCGCCATGGCCTTCGCCGACTGCACCGGCCCGCCGGGCTACACCTGCGGCAGCCGCACCCGGCTCGACGGGACGCCGGTGAGCGCCGTCATCACCCGGGCCACCGCCGACGCGGCCGGCAACCCGCTCCCGCTGCCGGAGGCGGTGGTGACCCTCAGCCTGAGCAACCCGAACGAGCGCAAGGGCGTGCTCGACCGCACGACGGTCCGCTTCCCGGCCGGCGCGACGACGTCGGAGCGCTTCACCTACACCCCCGACCCCGGCGCGAACGGGAACATCCAGGTGTCCGCGACCGCGGTGCCCGGCCAGACCGCGCCGCCGCCGCTCGTCCTCAGCCTCTAGCCTCGACCCGTGCCGACCTACCGCGTCGTCGTCGACGTCATGCTCAAGCCGGAGATCCTCGACCCCGCCGGCCAGGCCGTCCTCAACGCCCTGCCCAGCCTCGGGCTCGCGACCGCGACGAGCCTGCGCATCGGCAAGCACGTCGAGCTCGAGCTCGAGGCGGCGAGCGAGGACGAGGCGCTCGAGCAGGCCGGGAGGATGGCCGACGTCCTGCTCGCCAACCCGGTCATCGAGGACCACGTGGTGCGACTGGGGCACGACGCGCCGGTGTGACCGACCCGACCGGCGTGCGGGTGCGTGCCGCGGGGTAGGCACGCGGCGTGGAGATCAAGCTGACGCTCGCGCTGCCGCGCGACGAGCTGTCGGTGCCCGTGGCCCGGCGCGTCCTGACCCAGGCCATGAGCGTGCTCGGCGTCGAGCAGGACGTCACCGACGACGTCCAGATCGCGCTCACCGAGGCGTGCACGAACGTCCTCGACCACGCCAACGACGCCGACGAGTACGAGGTCTCCGCCGGCATCGACGACCGCATCTGCGTCATCGAGGTCATCGACCGCGGCGAGGCCTTCGACGGCGAGGTCCTCGGCCACGAGGAGGCCGACGGCGCCGCCGAGGAGGGCCGCGGCATCCAGCTCATGCGCGCCCTCGTCGACCAGGTCAAGTTCGAGCGGCGCGGCGACGTCGGCAACGTCGTCCGGCTGGAGAAGACGCTGCGCTGGCACGACGACTCCGTCATCAAGGCCCTCACCGAGGGCAAGGAGCCGATCCAGCACGGCCCCTGGTCCGACGACGAGCACCTCGAGGACGCGCCCCAGTAGCCTGGCCGCCGTGCCCCGCATCGGCGTCGTGACGTTCCCCGGCAGCCTCGACGACCGCGACGCCCAGCGCGCGGTCCGCCTCGCCGGCGCCGAGCCGGTCGCCCTCTGGCACGCCGACGCCGACCTGCACGGCGTCGACGCCGTCGTCCTGCCCGGCGGCTTCTCCTACGGCGACTACCTGCGCGCCGGCGCGATCGCGCGCTTCGCGCCGGTCATGCGCACGGTGGTCGAGCAGGCCGGCAAGGGGATGCCCGTGCTCGGCATCTGCAACGGCTTCCAGGTGCTGTGCGAGTCGCACCTGCTGCCCGGGGCGCTGACCCGCAACGCGCACCTGCACTTCGTCAACCGCGACCAGGGCCTGCGCATCGCCAGCACCCGCACCGCGTGGACGAGCGGCTTCACCGAGGGCCAGGACGTCGTCGTCCCGGTGAAGAACGGGGAGGGCAGCTTCGTGGCCGACGAGGGCACGCTCGACCGGCTCGAGGGCGAGGGGCGCGTCGTCGCCTACTACACCGGCAGCAACCCCAACGGCAGCAGCCGCGGCATCGCCGGCATCGCCAACGAGCGCGGCAACGTCGTCGGCGTCATGCCGCACCCGGAGCACGCCGTCGAGGACCTGACCGGGCCCGGCACCGACGGGCTGGTCTTCTTCACCTCCGTCCTCGAGGCGCTCGTCACGTCCTAGCAGGAGGGGCGCGACCGGCGTCGAAGACGGGCGCGTGCGCACCCGTCTCGCCCTCGCCGCCGCCGCCCTGCTCACCACGGGCCTGCTCGTCCCGCAGGCCGGGGCCCTGACCGGCGCGGAGCAGCGCAGCGCCGCCGCCGTCCGCGAGGACGGCGACCACTACGAGGCGTACTTCCCGGGCGCCGACGGCGTCCAGTCGCTCCACGCCGACATCATCCGGCCCAAGGGCTGGACCCTCGACGACGGCAGGCAGTCGCCCGTCGTCCTCGTCGTGAGCCCGTACACCAACCACAACGGGTCCACGACCGACCTCGACCTGTCGGGCACCGGCCCGAACCCGCGCTTCTTCGACTTCCTCGACCTCACCGGCGCGCTCGACGAGGGCTACACCTACGTGCAGGTCGACCTGCCCGGCGACGGCGGCAGCGCCGGCTGCAACGACTGGGGCGGCGAGCGCGAGCAGGGCGCCGTGCACGCGGCGGTCGAGTGGGCGGCGTCGCAGCCGTGGTCGAACGGCAAGGTGGCGCTGCTCGGCAAGTCCTACGACGGCTGGACCGGCCTCATGGGCGTCGCCCGCCAGCCGAAGGGCCTGGCCGCGGTGGTGAGCCTCGAGCCGGTCTACAGCGGCTACCGCTACCTCTGGATGAACGGCGTCCGCCGCTCGGGCACCAACCCGACCACGATCGCGCTGTTCCAGGTCGTCGACGCCAAGCCCGGCCGCCCGTCCGACGACCCGCGCTACCTCGCCAACAGCGCGCCGCAGGCCTGGTGCTACCCGGTGAACCTCGGCGGCGCGGCCGCCGACGACCGCGAGACCGGCCCGTACTGGGCGGAGCGCAACCTCGTGCCGACCTCGCGCGGCAAGACGACGCCGGTCTTCCTCACCCAGGGCTTCCTCGAGACCAACACCAAGGTCGACGGCGCCTTCGAGTACTGGGACGGGCTGTCCGGCACGGAGAACCGCGCCTGGTTCGGCCAGTTCGACCACGCCCGCGCCTGGGAGAAGAACGTCAGCGGCTCGACGCCGTCCGGCGACGGCACCCGCTGGCAGACCGGCCGCGACGGCCAGGTCTTCGTCGACGAGATGATGCGCTTCCTCGACGAGCACCTGAAGGGCGAGCAGCCCGCCGTCGAGGACCCGGTCGTCTCGGTGCAGGACAACCTGTCCCGCTGGCGCGCCGAGGCCGCCTGGCCGCCCGCGGACAGCACCCTGCTCACCACCGAGCTGCGTCCCGGCACCTACACCGACAGCGGCTCGGGCAGCGGCATCCGCCCGACGCCGACCCAGGGCGTCTGGTCGGTGTCGACGCCGCTCGAGCACGACGCGTGGATGGCCGGCGAGCCGGTGCTCACCGTCGGCGTCACGGCCGACACGCTGCCGACGGCCAACCTCGCCGCGAACGTCTACGACGTCGCCCCCGACGGCACGCTCACGATGATGAGCCGCGGTGTCACGCTGCTGCACGGCACGGGCAACCGCTCGGTGAACCTGACGATGTACGGCCAGGACTGGGTGGTGCGCAAGGGCCACCGCGTGGCCGTCCTGCTGTCGAGCGCCAACACCGACGAGTTCGTGCACGTCGCGACGCGCACGCCGGTCACCGTCCGCACGGCGAAGATCGCGCTGCCGTTCCTGACGCAGGAGCGCACGGAGTTCCTGCAGCTCGACGG
>DATMKB010000406.1:0-30098 GCA_035553635.1 Mycobacteriales bacterium | reverse complement strand
CTCGGGCAGGTGCATGCGCGTGACGCTGTTGAGCAGCCCGTACACGTGCGACAGCGGCAGCGGCAGCAGCAGGTCGACGGCCCCCGACTGCGCGAACACCTGCGCCCGGGCGCGCGAGATCTCCGACAGCCCGGCGTGCGTGAGCATGACGCCCTTGGCCCGGCCGGTGGTGCCGCCGGTGTAGAGGAGCGCGGCGAGGTCGTCACCGTCGCGGTCGACCACCGGGCCCTCCGGGGCCGCCTCGAGCTCGGCGAGCGACGCGTCCGCACCGGGCAGCCGCACGTCGCCCGTGACGACGACGCGCACCGGCAGCGCCTGCGCCGCCTGCACGACGAGCGCCAACGACGGCGGCGACGCCAGGGCGACGACCGCTCCTGAGTCGACCAGGACGTGCCGCAGCTCCGTCACCGTCAGCGCGGGCAGCACCGGCACCGGGACGGCACCCGCGCGCCAGAGCGCGCCGTAGGCCACCAGGACGTCGGGGCTGTTGGTGGTGCACACGACGACGCGCGCCCCCGGCGGCACGCCGAGCCCCCGGGACAGCCGCGCGGCGCGGTCGTGCAGCGCCGACGCGGTGTGCCAGCGCCCCTCGTGCACCAGCGAGCGGTGGTCACCGAGCCGCGCGAGCGACTCCTCGGCGAGCCGGCCCAGGGAGCGGGTCACCCGACGCGCATCTCCCCCAGCTCGGACCAGTCGTCCTGGTCGAGCGAGACGCTGACGATCCTCGGTGTCGCGGCGAGGTGCGGCGGGAGGTCGCGCTGGGCCGCCTTGAAGTGGTCGGACTGCACGTGCGCGGCGCCGGCGTCGCCGTCGCGGAACGCCTCGACGAGCACGTACTCGGCCGGGTCGTCGAGGCTGCGCGACCAGTCGAACCACAGGCAGCCCGGCTCCGCGCGGGTCGCCTCGGTGAAGGGCCGGCTGATCTCCGGCCACGACTCGACGGACTCGGGGCGGATCGAGAACTTCGCCGTGATGAAGATCAACGCTGCTCCTCGGGGCAGGGGTGCCTACGGTGCTCCGGTGAGCCTCGCAGACGCCTTCCGGGCCGCCCTGCCCGAGGGGCGCTGGGTCGACGACCCCGAGGTCCTCGCGTCCGTGTCCCGGGACGCCGCTCCGACGGTGCCCGCGGGCACGCCGCTCGGCCTCGTGCGCGCCCGGGGCGTCGACGACGTCGTCGCGGTGCTGCGGACGGCGTCGGCGCACGGGGTGCCGGTCGTCCCGCGGGGAGCCGGGAGCGGGCTCGCGGGCGGCGCCAACGCGGTCGACGGCTGCGTCGTGCTGTCGCTCGCGGCGATGGACCGCGTGCTCGAGCTCGACCCGCCCACCCGCACCGCCCGGGTCGAGCCCGGCGTCGTCACCGACGACCTCGCGCGCGCCGCGGCGGCGCACGGGCTCTGGTACCCGCCCGACCCGGCGAGCCGGGCGTGGTCGACGGTCGGCGGCAACGTGGCGACGAACGCCGGCGGAGGCTGCTGCCTCAAGCACGGCGTCACCGCCGACTGGGTCGCCGGCCTCACGGCCGTGCTCGCCGACGGCACCGTGGTGCGCACCGGCGGGCGCACCCGCAAGGACGTCGTCGGCTACGACCTCACCCGGCTGCTCGTCGGCTCCGAGGGCACGCTCGCGGTGGTCGTCGAGGTGCTGGTGCGGCTGCGCCCGCCGCCCGGTCCGGCGTCCACCCTCGTGGCGTCGTTCGGCTCCCTCGCCGACGCCGGGCCGGCCCTCGTCGAGCTCGTCGCCCGCACGACGCCGTCGCTGTGCGAGCTGCTCGACCGCACCACCGTCCGCGCCGTCGACGACGCGACCCGGATGGGCCTGGACCGCGACGCCGGTGCGCTGCTGCTCGTGCAGTACGACGACGCCGACGCGCCCGCGCAAGCGGCCGCCGCCGCAGCCCTGTGCGCCGGGGCGGAGCTGCACGTCACCGACGACGCCGACGAGGGGCAGGCGCTGCTGGCGGCCCGCCGCGCCGCCTACCCGTCGCTCCAGCGCCTCGGCACCACGCTGCTCGACGACGTGTGCGTGCCGGTGCCGCAGGTGCCGGCGCTGGTGGCGGCCGTCGAGGACGTGGCCGCCCGCACGGGGCTGGTCATCGGCACGTTCGGCCACGCCGGCGACGGCAACCTGCACCCGACGGTCGTCGTCGGGGCCGGGCAGGAGGAGGCCGCCCAGGACGCCTTCGGCGCGCTGCTCGACGCCGCGCTCGCGCTCGGCGGCACGATGTCGGGCGAG
The DNA here is from genome assembly GCA_035553635.1 of Mycobacteriales bacterium. Classification (GTDB taxonomy): domain Bacteria; phylum Actinomycetota; class Actinomycetes; order Mycobacteriales; family SCTD01; genus DATLGD01. The sequence continues at coordinate 27,866 of DATMKB010000406.1, read as the reverse complement.
CACGGCGTCGGACTGCTCAAGGCGCCGTACCTGTCCCGCCAGCTCGGGGCCGCCGAGCGGGCGCTGATGCACCGCGTGAAGGCCGCCTTCGACCCGGCCGGCGTGCTGAACCCCGGCAAGGGCCTCTAGTACCCGCCGTCCTCGAGCCCGGCGGCCACCTCGAAGGGGTTGCCGCGGGCGCGGTCACCGGTGCGCAGCCACGACCACAGGGCCGCGAGCCCGTACGCCGGCAGGAACGGCAGGCCGCCCCAGCGCGACCACTGCTCGGCGTGCCGCGCCTCGTGGCGCAGCAGCGCCTCCCGGCCGCGCACGGCGCCGCGCGACAGCACGACGTCGCCCACCGCGAACGGCGCCCGGACGGGCAGCCGCAGGCGCTCGGCGAGCACGAGCCCGTACGGCCCCGCGGACAGCCGCCCCCGGCCGAGGCGCGCGACGAGCAGGCCCAGCGCGGTGCTGCCGTTGCGGCGGTTGCGCCGGGCGCGCGCGACGTCGTCCGCGGCGGTCAGGCGACCGCCCGCTCGAGGGCGGCCAGGGAGTCCTCGAGGTGCACGAGCAGGCGCTGCAGGCTCGGCAGCGCCTTGCGGTCGCCGGTGAGCCCGAACTGCAGCTGGCCCGCGTAGCTCGTGACGGTCACGTTCAGGGCCTGGCCGTGGGTCGGGATGGACAGCGGGTAGAGGCCCTGCAGCCGCGCGCCGTTGAAGTAGAGCGTGTCGGCCGGGCCGGGCACGTTGCTGATGACGAGGTTGTAGGCGTTCGTCAGCTTGTGCAGCGGCAGGAAGGCGTTGAGCCCGATCGGGGTGAGCGCGAGCGCCGACAGCGCCGTGATCTGCAGCTGGTCGAGCCCGGACAGCACGTCCTTGCCGTGCAGCATCGACTCGCGCACGGCCGCGAGGCGCTCGCCGGCGTCCTCGAGGTCGGTGGCGAGGTTGCACAGGATGATGCCGACGGCGTTGCCCGTGCGGTCGTCGTCCGGGTCGTCGGCGCGCAGGTTGACCGGGGTCATGGCGATGAGCGGGGCGTCGGGCAGCGCGTCGAGGTCGAGCAGGTACTGCCGCAGCGCGCCGGAGCACATGGCGAGCACGACGTCGTTGACGGTGGCACCCGCCGCCTTCCCGACGGCGCGGATGCGGCTGAGGTCCCAGCCGTCGGCGGCGAAGCGGCGGCTGCCGCTGATGGAGGTGTTGAGGATCGTCCGCGGGGCCTGCCCCGGCAGCGCGAGCCGCTGCTGGCGCAGCACCTTCTCGGCGATCTTCACCAGCGCCGGCGTGATGGTGACGGCGTCGACGCCGACGCGCACCGCACCGCGCGCCGCCTGCCCCGGCAGCGCGGTGACGCCACCCCCGCCGCCCCGGCGCCGGCCGCCCTGCGTCCGCATGGCGTACGGCATGGGCACGACGGCGTCCGGGTCGGTCGACATGCTGCGCTGGAGCAGCCGCATGCCGCTGATGCCGTCGATCATCGCGTGGTGGGTCTTGGTGTAGACGGCGAACCGGCCGCCCTCGAGGCCCTCGATGAGGTGCGCCTCCCACAGCGGCCGCTTGCGGTCCAGCAGGGTGCCGTGCAGCCGCGAGACGAGCGCGAGCAGCTCGCGGACGCGCCCGGGCCGCGGCAGGGCCGAGTGGCGGACGTGGTGCTCGAGGTCGAGGTCGTCGTCCTCCTCCCAGGCCCACTGCCCGAGGGTCGTCAGGGAGCGGCGCGGCCGCTTGCGGAACAGCGGCGACACCTCCTCGACGGCGAGGGCCTGCTCGTAGAGCTCGCTGACGAAGCCGTCGTCGGCGCCCTCGGGCAGCTCGAAGACCTGGAGCCCGCCGACGTGCATCGGCTGCTCGCGCGACTCCGGCACGAGGAACATCGAGTCCTGCGGCGGCATGAGCCCCACGGGGGAGCCTCCTTCGAGGTGGCCGCTACTGCGCAGCAGCGGCGCGGGTGTCGGCGGATCCTCCCCTACCCACGGGGCGGGTGGCCTCAGGGCCGGCGGCGAGCAGGGCCTGCTCGGCCTGCGCGGGCAGGTCGCGGCTGCCGACGTCGGTGATCCAGGGCAGGGCGCCCCGCACCGCGGGCAGCGCCCGCAGCCACGGCTGGGCGTAGACGTGCCGGCGCCGGCGGGCCAGGCCGTCGGCGATCCGCGCCACCGCCGGCTCGAGCGGGTACGTGCGGCCGAAGACGCCCGGCAGCTGCGAGCGGAACGTGCCGAGGCCGGGGGTGGCGTCGGCGCCCCGCACCATGTCTGTGTCGGTCCAGGACAGGTAGGCCACGCCCACGCCGACGCCGTGGTGCCGGGTCTCGCCGCGCAGGCTGTGCGCGAACGCCTCGACGCCGCTCTTGCTCGCGCAGTACGCGCTCATGAGGGGCACCGGCACGAGCGCGGCGAGCGACGCGACCTGCAGCACGTAGCCGCGGCTCGCGACCAGGTGCGGCAGGAACGCCCGGACCGTGCGGACGCTGCCCAGCAGGTTCACCTCGAGGACCCGGTCGTAGGCCTCCGGCTCGGCGACGAGCAGCGACCCGCCCGCGCCGATGCCGGCGTTGACGACGAGGTCGTCGACCTGCCCGAAGGCGGTGACGACGTCCGTGGCGACCGCGGCGAGCGCCGCGCCGTCGGTGACGTCGACCTCCCACCACTACGACCCCGGGCACTGCGCGCCCACGGCGGCGAGCTCGTCGCGCTCGAGGCCGAGCAGCGCCACGCGCGCGCCGCGCGCGGTCAGCTGGCGCGACAGCTCGGCACCCAGACCGCGGGCGGCACCCGTCACCGCGACGACGCGGCCGGTCAGATCGGGACGGGGGCTCATGCGGGGACCTCCTCGGGGGAGCGCGCGGCGTCGGCCGTGCGCAGGACGTACTCGGCGGGCCGGACCTCCTGCACCTGGCGGCGGAAGCGCCAGGTGTAGGTCGGCCACAGGGTGGTGTTGCGGCCGTGCGCGTCGAGGTACCAGCTCGAGCACCCGCCGGCGTTCCAGACCGTGCCCTGCAGGTCCTCCTGCAGGCGGGCGTTGTAGGCGTCCTGCGCGGACTGCCGGGCCTCGATCGCCGTCGCGCCCGCGCGCCGCAGGAGCGCCAGGGCCTCGACCACGTGCTGCACCTGCGACTCGATCATGTAGACGATCGAGTTGTGCCCGAGGCCGGTGTTGGGGCCGACGAGGAAGAACAGGTTCGGGAAGCCGGCGATGGCGGTGCCGTGCAGCGCCTGCATGCCGCGGCCACGCCAGTGCTCGGCCAGCGTGCGGCCGTCGCGCCCGACGACCCGGTGGGCGACGGGCGGGTCGGTGACCTTGAAGCCGGTGCCGAAGATGATCGTGTCGACCTCGTGCTCGGTGCGGGTGCCGTCCGCCGACTGCGAGACGACGCCGCGCTCGGTGACCTCGACGACGCGGTCGGGGACCACGGTGACGTCGTCCTGCACGAGCGCCGGGTAGTAGTCGTTGCTCAGCAGGACCCGCTTGCAGCCCAGCCGGTACGTCGGCGTGAGCACGCGCCGCAGCTCGGGGTCGGGCACCTGGCGGCGCAGGTGCGCCCGAGCGATGCGCTCGGCCACCTTCATGACGCCCGGGTTCGAGAAGCCGACGATCCAGCTCTCCCGCACGGCGTAGATGCCGCCGCGGGCCAGCTTCTGCGCGGCGGGGACCCTGCGGAACAGGGCCTTCTCCGCGGCCGAGATCCGCCGGTTGCGCCGCGGCATGACCCACGGCGCGGTGCGCTGGAACAGCACGAGGTGCGAGGCCCGCTCCTGCACGTGCGGCACGAACTGGATCGCCGACGCGCCCGTGCCGACCACGGCGACGCGCTCGCCGGTGAGGTCGTGCCCGTGGTCCCACGTGGCGGAGTGGAAGGTCGTGCCGCGGAAGCGGTCGAGGCCCGGCAGCGACGGCACGCTGGGGTCCGACAGCCCGCCGGTGCCCAGCACGAGCACCGCGCAGACGAGGTCGCCGCGCGAGGTGGAGACGTGCCACTCCTGCGCGTCGTCGTCCCAGCGCGCGCCGAGCAGCTCGGTGCGCAGGTGCACGAGACCGGTCACGCCCCGCTCGCGCGCCACCCGCTGCAGGTAGGCCTGGATCTCCGGCTGCGGCGAGAACGACATCGACCAGTCGGGGTTCGGCGCGAAGGAGAAGCTGTACATGTGGCTCGGGACGTCGCACGCGCACCCCGGGTAGGTGTTGTCGCGCCAGGTGCCGCCGACGTCGTCGCCGCGCTCGAGGACCACGAGGTCGCGCTCGCCCTGCTCCAGCAGCCGCACGGCGGTGGCGATGCCGGCGAAGCCGGACCCCACGACGACGACCCGGACCCGGTCCGGCAGCGGCCTGCTCATCTGCGCCTCCTCATTACTACACGGCTGTAGCAACACCTGTGTAGCATTCCGGGCGTGACGAGCGCAAGACCCGCCAGGCGGCCGTACGCGCCGCGGCTGCCGCTCGCCCAGCGCCGGGAGCAGCTGCTCGACGCCGCCCTCGACATCGCGCTCGAGCGCGGCTTCCACGCCGTCACCGTCGACGCCGTCGCCCGCGCGTGCGACGTCACCCGGCCGGTCGTGTACGGCGCCTTCGCCGACCGCACCGCCCTGCTCACCGCGCTCGCCGACCGCGCGGAGGCGCGCACCCTCGAGCAGCTCGGGCCGGTCTTCCCGAGCGGCGACCTGCCGCAGGACGCCGACCCCGACGAGCTGCTCGTCGCGGGCGTCGCCGCCTACCTGCGCGCCGTGTCGGAGGACCCGCGCACCTGGCGCGTCGTGCTGCTGCCGCCGGAGGGCGCCCCCGCCGAGCTCGCCGCCCGCGTCGACCGCCACCGCGGCGTGCTGCTGGAGCAGCTGCGCGTCCTGCTCGAGCAGGGGCTCGCCCTGCGCGGGGGGCCCGCGCTCGACCCGGGGCTGTTCGCGCTGGCGGTGTTCACGCTCGCGGAGGGCGCGGCGCGGCTGGTCCTGGCCGAGCCCGAGCAGTGGCCGGTCGACCGCTTCGTCGCCTTCGCGCGGACCGTCCTCGCGGCGTTGCGCCCGGTCTGACCGGCGCCAGGTCACGGACTGGTAGCGGTCGCGCGGCGCAGCCCCGTCCGCACCCCCGCGGCGGCTAGCGTGCGCGCCGACGGCGGAGCCCTACGGCCCGCCTCCCCCGACCGCCGTCCGGCGGTCCTCACCCGGAGGAACACCCTTGCGCACAGGACTCCTGCGCAGCCGGCGCTTCGTGGCGGCCGCGGCCGTCTCGGCGCTGGCGCTCACCGCCTGCGGCGGCAGCGACAGCAGCAGCGACACCGACACCGCGTCCGGCGACAGCGGCGCGTCCAGCGACGTCCGCGTCGCCCTCGCCTACGACATCGGCGGCCGCGGCGACCAGTCCTTCAACGACGCCGCCGCCGCCGGCCTCGACCGCGCCGTCGAGGAGCTCGGCGTCGAGGTCCGCGAGGCCGAGGCGGGCGCCGGCGAGTCCGACTCCGCCAAGGAGGAGCGCCTGCGCCTGCTGGCCAGCAGCGGCTTCAACCCGGTCATCGCGGTCGGGTTCGCCTACTCGGGCCCGCTCGCCGCGGTCGCCGAGGAGTTCCCCGACACCACCTTCGCGATCGTCGACGACGCCGCGGCCGAGGGCGACAACATCAGCAACCTCGTCTTCGCCGAGGAGCAGGGCTCCTTCCTCGTCGGCGTGGCCGCCGCCCTCAAGAGCCCGAACGGCAACGTGGGCTTCATCGGGGGCGTCGAGGTCCCGCTCATCAAGAAGTTCGAGGCGGGCTTCAAGGCCGGCGCCGAGGCCGTCAAGCCCGGCATCACCGTGCAGACCACCTACCTGACGCAGCCGCCGGACTTCACCGGGTTCAACGACCCGGCCAAGGGCCGCACCGCCGCCCAGGGCATGTTCGACTCCGGCGCCGACGTCGTCTACCACGCCGCCGGCGGCTCGGGCTCCGGCCTGTTCGAGGCGGCCGACGCGGCGGGCAAGCTCGCCATCGGCGTCGACTCCGACCAGTACGTGACCGCCGGCGAGGCGGTGCAGGACGTCATCCTCACGTCGATGCTCAAGAAGGTCGACGTCGCGGTCTTCGACTTCATCAACAGCGCGGTCGAGGGCGACGTCCAGTCCGGCCAGACGGTCTACGACCTCGAGGCCGGCGGCGTCGACTACTCGACGTCGGGCGGCAAGGTGGACGACATCACCGCGCAGCTCGAGGACTACAAGCAGAAGATCATCAGCGGCGAGATCACCGTCCCGACCAGCTGACCGCAGTCCCCGCACGAGCGGACGGGGCCCCCGGGTGCGCGCTAGCGTCCCGGCGGGCCCCGTCCCGCGTCCGGCCGTCGCGAGCTCCCTCTCCCCCTCAGGAGGTCCGGTCATCAGCGCACCCCTCGCGGTCGAGCTGACCGGCGTCACCAAGCGCTTCCCCGGCGTCGTCGCCAACCGCGACGTCGAGCTGCGCGTGCGCGCCGGCACGGTGCACGCCGTCGTCGGCGAGAACGGCGCCGGCAAGTCGACCCTCATGAAGATCCTGTACGGGATGCAGCGCCCCGACGAGGGCACCGTGCGGGTGGACGGCCGCGAGGTCCGCTTCGGCGACCCCGGCGACGCCATCGCCGCCGGCGTCGGCATGGTGCACCAGCACTTCATGCTCGCCGACAACCTCACCGTCCTCGAGAACGTCGTGCTCGGCAGCGAGCCGCGCACGGGCGGCGTCGTCCTGGACCTGCGCACCGCGCGGCGGCGCATCACGGAGATCTCCGACGCCTACGGCCTCGGCGTCGAGCCCGACCGCCTGGTCGGCGACCTCGGCGTCGGCCAGCGGCAGCGCGTCGAGATCCTCAAGGTGCTCTACCGCGGCGCCCGGATCCTCATCCTCGACGAGCCGACCGCGGTGCTCGTGCCGCAGGAGGTGGACGAGCTGTTCGCCAACCTGCGCGAGCTCAAGAGCGAGGGCCTGACCGTCATCTTCATCTCCCACAAGCTCGACGAGGTGCTCACCGTCGCGGACGACGTCACCGTGATCCGCCGCGGCACCACCGTCGCGACCGTCGACCCCGCGACGACGACGGCGCGCGAGCTGGCCGAGCTCATGGTGGGCGCCGAGCTCCCGTCGCCCGAGACCCGCGAGTCCACCGTGACCGACGAGGTGGTGCTCGAGGTGCGCGGGCTGACCGTGCGCGACGCCACCGGCCGCGCGCTCGTCGACGACGTCTCGCTCACCATCCGCCGCGGCGAGGTCCTCGGGCTCGCCGGGGTCGAGGGCAACGGCCAGGCCGAGCTCGTCGAGGCGGTGCTCGGCATGCGCCGCACCGACGCCGGCACCGTCCACCTCGGCGGGCAGGACGTCACCGGGTGGTCCACCCGCCGCCGTCGCGAGGGCGGCATCGGATACGTGCCGGAGGACCGCCACCGCCACGGGCTGCTGCTCGACGCCCCGCTGTGGGAGAACCGGGTGCTCGGCCACCAGACGGAGGCACCGAACGTGAAGGGCGCGCTCATCGACCGCAGCGCCGCCCGGCGCGACACCGAGCGCATCGTGCGGGAGTACGACGTCCGCACCCCCGGCATCGACGTGCTCGCCAGCGCCCTGTCGGGCGGCAACCAGCAGAAGCTCATCGTCGGGCGCGAGATGAGCGCCGACATCAGCGTGCTGGTCGCGAGCCACCCGACGCGCGGGGTCGACGTCGGCGCCCAGGCCGCCATCTGGGAGCACGTGCGCACCGCCCGCCGGCAGGGGCTCGCCGTGCTGCTCGTGTCGGCCGACCTCGACGAGCTCATCGGCCTGTCCGACCGCATCGCCGTCGTCCTGCGCGGCCGCCTCGTCGCCGACGTCGACCCCGGCACGGTGACGCCCGAGCAGCTCGGCAGCGCCATGACCGGAGCCGGGCAGGGCGCCGCGTGACCGGGCGCAGGGACGTCCGCAGCCCCGCGCTCGGGCTGGCCGCGCCGCTGCTCGCCATCGCCTTCGCCGCGCTGCTCGCGTCGTTCGTGCTCATCGGCGCGGGTGACCCCGTGCTCGGGACCTTCCAGCTGCTCCTGGACTACGGGCAGCAGCCGCGCAGCATCGCGCTCGTCCTGAACGCGGCCACCACCTACTACCTGTCGGCGGTGGCGGTCGCGATCGGGTTCAAGATGAACCTGTTCAACATCGGCGTCGACGGCCAGTACCGGCTGGCCGCCATGACGGCCGCCTACGTCGGCGGCACGCTGTCGCTGCCGGCGGGGCTGCACCAGGCGGTCATCATCCTCACGGCCGTCGCCGTCGGCGCGATGTGGGCGGGCCTCGCCGGCCTGCTCAAGGCGACCCGCGGCGTCAGCGAGGTCATCTCGACCATCATGCTGAACGCGATCGCCACCGGCCTCGTCGCGTTCTTCCTGCGCAAGGTCGCGGTGCCGGTGCAGGGCAGCAACAACATCGGCACGCAGCCGATCCCGGAGTCCGGGCGCGTGGGCGGCCTCCCGCTCGTCCCCGACAGCAGCCTCGAGGTGTTCGGCCTGCTGCCGCTCGCGGTGCTCGTCGGCGTCGCGTACTGGCTGCTGCTCGGCCGCACCCGGTTCGGCTTCGACCTTCGCGCCACCGGGCGGTCGCAGAGCGCGGCGGTGGCCAGCGGCGTCGACGTCAAGCGGATGACCGTGACGACGATGCTGCTGTCCGGCGCCGTCGCCGGCCTGGTCGGCATGCCGCAGCTGCTCGGGGCGTCGTACTCCTACAGCCTCGACTTCCCCGCGGGCCTGGGCTTCACCGGCATCGCCATCGCACTGCTCGGGCGCAACCACCCCGTGGGCATCGCCTTCGGCGCGCTCCTGTGGGCCTACCTCGACGTCTCGTCGGTCATCCTCGACATCGAGGGCGTCTCGCGCGAGATCGTCACGATCATGCAGGGGACCATCGTGCTCTCGGTCGTCGTCGCCTACGAGCTCGTACGGCGCTACCGCCTGCGCGACGAGCAGCGCCGCGTCGCGCGCGAGCTCGACCAGCAGCGCGCCGCCGACGCCGAGGGGGTGCCGGCGTGAGCACCCGCACCACCGGCGCCGCGCCGGTCGACCAGCAGCCCCGCCGCCGGCTGCGCGCCTCGCGCGCGTGGTTCGGCGCGGCCGGGCTCGTGGTGCTGCTGTCGCTCGTGCGCGTCGTCACGGGGGCCGACGACATCACCTCGGCCGGCACCGTCGCCGCCGCGCTGGGGCTCGCCGTGCCGATCGGCATGGCCGGCCTCGGCGCGCTGTGGGCCGAGCGGGCCGGCGTGGTGAACATCGGCCTCGAGGGGATGCTCATCCTCGGCACCTGGGCGGCCGGCTACGCCGGCTGGACGTACGGCCCCTGGTACGGCGTGCTCGCGGCCGTCGCCTTCGGCGCGCTCGGCGGTCTCGTGCACGCGATCGCCACCGTGACGTTCGGGGTCGACCAGATCGTCAGCGGTGTCGCCGTCATCCTGCTCGGCAGCGGCACGGCTCAGTACCTGTCGGCGGTCGCGTACGCGGACGTCTCGGGCGGTGGCGCCACGCAGTCGCCGCCGGTCGGCGACCTGCCGTCGTTCACGCTGCCCGGCGTGGGGCCGGCCCTCGGCGACCTCGAGGCGCAGGGCTGGTTCCTGCTGTCCGACGTCGCCGGCATCCTGCGCGGGCTCGTCACCGGCGTCTCGGTACTGACGCTCATCGCCGTCGCGGTCGTGGTGCTCAGCTGGTTCGTCCTCTGGCGCACCGCGTTCGGGCTGCGGCTGCGCGCCTGCGGCGAGCGGCCGCAGGCGGCGGAGTCGCTCGGCGTCAACGTCTACACGATGAAGTACGCGGCCGTGGTGGTGTCCGGCGCCCTCGCCGGCCTCGGCGGCGCGTTCCTCGCCATCGTCGCGGCCAGCGCGTACCGCGAGGGGCAGACCGGCGGCCGCGGCTTCATCGGCATCGCCGCCATGATCTTCGGCAACTGGCGCCCGGGCGGGACGGCCGCCGGTGCCGCGCTGTTCGGCTACGCCGACGCCCTGCAGCTCCGGCGGGGCGGCGAGTCGGTGCACGCGCTGCTGCTGCTCGTCGGCATCGCGCTCGTGGTGGTCGGCGTGCTGCTCATCGTCCGGGGCTCCCGGCGCGCCGGCATCACCGGGATGCTCGTCGCCGTCGCGGTGCTCGTCTGGTTCGCCGTCACCGACCTCGTGCCGGGCGAGCTCACCGGCCTCACGCCCTACGTCGCGACGCTGCTGGTCCTCGGGCTCGCCGCGCAGCGGCTCCGCCCGCCGGCCGCCGTCGGGCTGCCCTACCGCAAGGGGACCTCCTCGTGACCGACTGGGACGCGCTGCGCGCCGCCGCCCGCGACGCCGCCGCCCGGGCCTACGCGCCGTACAGCGGCCTCCAGGTCGGCGCCGCGGCGCTCGTCGACGACGGCCGCACGGTCACCGGCTGCAACGTCGAGAACGCCTCCTACGGGCTCACGCTGTGCGCGGAGTGCGGCCTGGTCTCCGCGCTGCACGCGAGCGGCGGCGGCCGACTGACGGCGTTCGCGTGCGTGTCGGGCTCCGGCGAGCGGCTCATGCCCTGCGGCCGCTGCCGGCAGCTGCTGTGGGAGCACGGCGGCGCGGACCTGCTCGTCGACACCGACGACGGCATCCTGCCCATGACGTCCGTGCTGCCCGGCGCGTTCGGCCCCGAGGACCTGCCGTGAGCTGGACGGCGGTCGACGTCGTGCGCCGCAAGCGCGACGGTGAGGAGCTGCCCGACGACGCGCTCCGCTGGGTCGTGGACGGCTTCACCCGCGGGCTGGTGGCCCCGGAGCAGATGAGCGCGCTGCTCATGGCGGTCGTCTTCCGCGGCATGACCACGCGCGAGCTCGCCGCGTGGACCGACGCGATGGTCGGCTCCGGCCGCCGCATCGACCTCTCGGGCGTGGGGCGGCCCGTGGTCGACAAGCACTCGAGCGGCGGCGTGGGCGACAAGGTGTCGCTCGTCGTCGCCCCGCTCGTCGCCTCCTCCGGCGTGGCCGTGCCCAAGCTCTCCGGCCGCGGGCTCGGGCACACCGGCGGCACGCTCGACAAGCTCGAGAGCATCCCCGGCTGGACCGGTGCGCTGACGGGCGAGCAGTTCGTGCAGCAGCTGCGCGACGTCGGCGCGGTCATCGCCGCCGCCACCGACGACGTCGCTCCCGCCGACAAGGCCCTCTACGCCCTGCGCGACGTCACCGCGACGGTCGAGTCGGTGCCGCTCATCGCCAGCAGCATCATGAGCAAGAAGATCGCCGGCGGCGCCGGCGCCGTGCTGCTCGACGTCAAGGTCGGCGCCGGCGCGTTCATGCCCACCGAGGAGCGGGCGCGCGAGCTGGCCGAGGTGATGGTCGACCTCGGCCACGCGCACGGCGTCCGCACCGTCTGCCTGCTGACCTCCATGGAGGCGCCGCTCGGCCGCGCCGTGGGCAACGCGCTGGAGGTGGCCGAGGCGGTCGAGGTGCTCGACGGCGGCGGGCCGGACGACCTGGTCGAGGTGTGCCTGGCCGTCGCCGGGCAGATGCTCGCCCTGGGCGGCCGGGCCGACGTCGACCCGCGCACGGCCCTGCAGGACGGCTCGGCCCGCCGGGTCTGGGACGCGATGGTCCGCGCGCAGGGCGGCGACCCGGACGCGCCCCTGCCGTCGGCCCGGCACGTGGCGTTCGTCGCCTCGCCGCGCGACGGCGTGCTCACCCGGCTCGACGCCCGGGCCGTCGGCACGGCCGCCTGGCGGCTCGGCGCCGGCCGGGCCCGCAAGGAGGACGCCGTCGACCCGGCGGCGGGGGTGCGCGTCCTGGCCGCGCCGGGCGACCCGGTGGTGGCCGGCGCGCCGCTGCTGGAGCTGCACACCGACGACGACGCGCGCGTGCAGGACGCGCTAGACGCCCTCGAGGGCGCCTTCGACGTCCGCGACGACGACGTGCCGCGCACCCCCCTGGTGCTCGGCACGGTGAGCAGGGAGGGGTCCTCGCGTGCCTGAGCTCGTGACGTCGCCGGTGCGGGTGCCCGTGCCGGGCGGCAAGCTCATCGACGAGTACGTCGGCCGGGCCAGCACCGGCAGCGAGGCGGTGTCGGTGGCGCACATGCGCTCGCCCGCCGGGTGGGAGGAGCCGGCGCAGGTGCCGGAGTTCGACGAGGTGACGCTCGTGCTGGCCGGCGCCGTGCACGTCGAGCACGACGGCGGGGTGCTCGAGGTGCCGGCCGGCTCGGCCGTCGTGACGCGCGCCGGCGAGCGGGTCCGCTACACCACGCCGCAGGGCGCGGAGTACGTCGCCGTCTGCCTGCCCGCCTTCTCCCCCGACACCGTCAACCGGGAGGGCTGAGTGCTCACCGCTGAGCAGCGCGCGTCGTTCGACCGCGACGGCTTCCTCGTCCTGCCGGACCTCGTCGACCGCGCGGACTGCGACCGGCTCGTCGCGCGGGCGCAGGAGATCGCCGCCGCTGCGCCGGCGGAGAAGGCGGTGTTCACGACGCAGGAGCAGGAGCGCGTCTCCGACGAGCGCTTCCTGTCCAGCGGGCCGCGCATCACCTGCTTCACCGAGCCGGACGGCGTCACGCTGGCGAAGATCGGCCACGCTTTGCACGACCTCGACCCGGTCTTCGCGGCGTTCAGCCGGCAGCCCCTGCTCGCCGAGCTGGTGGCCGACCTGGGCGTCGCGCAGCCGCTCCTGCTGCAGTCGATGTACCTGTGCAAGGCGGCCCTGTCCGGCGGCGAGGTGGGCAGCCACCAGGACGCGACGTTCCTCTACACCGAGCCGCAGAGCTGCGTGGGCGTCTGGGTCGCGCTCGAGGACGCCACGGTGGAGAACGGCTGCCTGTGGGCGCTGCCGGGCGGGCACCGCACCGTCCCGCTGGAGCGCCGCTTCGTCCGCAACGGCGGCGACGCCGACGGCACGTCGTTCGTGCGCCTGCGCGACGAGCCGGTGGAGGTGCCCGAGGAGGGCTGGGTGCCGCTCGAGGCGCCGGCCGGCACGGTGGTCCTGCTGCACGGGCTGCTCCCCCACCGCAGCAGCCCGAACACCAGCCCGCGGTCGCGGGCGGCCTACTCGCTGCACCTCGTCGACGGCACCGCCCACTACCCCGCCGACAACTGGCTGCAGCGGCCGGCCGACCTGCCGGCGCGCGGCTTCGAGGAGGTCCCCGCGTGAGCCGCCCGTCGCCCGACGACGTCCGCCGCGCGCCGAAGGTGCTGCTGCACGACCACCTCGACGGCGGGCTCCGCCCGGCCACCGTGGTCGAGCTGGCCGACGCCACCGGCTACGCCGACCTCCCGGAGACCGACCCGGAGGCGCTCGGCCGCTGGTTCGTCGAGAACGCCGACGCCGGCGACCTGCCGCGGTACCTGTCGACGTTCCGGCACACCGTCGGGGTCATGCAGACCGAGGAGGCCCTCGTGCGGGTCGCCCGCGAGTGCGCCGAGGACCTCGCCGCTGACGGCGTCGTCTACGCCGAGGTCCGCTTCGCGCCGGAGCTGCACACCGACCGCGGGCTCGCGCTGCCGGCCGTCGTCGAGGCCGTGCTCGAGGGCTTCCGCGCGGCGCCCGAGGGCATCCGCGTCGGCACGCTCCTGACGGCGATGCGCCACCAGGCCCGCTCGCTCGAGATCGCCGAGCTCGCCATCCGCTACCGCGACGAGGGCGTGGTCGGGTTCGACATCGCCGGCGCCGAGGCCGGCTACCCGCCGAGCCGGCACCTCGACGCCTTCCAGCTGATGCAGCGCGAGAACGGGCACTTCACCATCCACGCCGGGGAGGCGTTCGGCCTGCCGTCGATCTGGGAGGCGCTGCAGTGGTGCAACGCCGACCGGCTCGGCCACGGCGTGCGCATCGTCGACGACATCGAGGTCGACGACGACGGCACCGCCCGGCTCGGCCGCCTCGCGGCCTACGTGCGCGACAAGCGCATCCCGCTCGAGATGTGCCCGACGTCGAACGTGCAGACCGGTGCCGCGCCGTCCATCGCCGAGCACCCGATCGGCCTGCTGCGGTCGCTGGGCTTCCGGGTCACGGTCAACACCGACAACCGCCTCATGAGCGGGGTGTCGGTCTCGTCCGAGATGTCGGCCCTGGTCGACGCCTTCGACTACGGCTGGGACGACCTGCGCTGGCTCACCGTCAACGCCATGAAGTCGGCCTTCCTCCCCTTCGACGAGCGCCTGGCCGTCATCGAGGGGCGCATCAAGCCCGGCTACGCCACGCTCGCCGCCGGCGTCGCCTGACCGGTCCTCCTCCCGGAGGAGGAGGAGACCCTGACGAGGTCCTCCTCCGGACCAGGGTCGGCTCAGGGCTGCGGGACGAGGCGCCGCCGGGGCCGCGTCCCTAGCGTCCGGGCCATGCCCAGAGCCACCGTCACCCGCGACGTCCTGCACGTCCACCTGTCCCTGCGCGAGAAGGTCTCCGGCCTGCTCCGCGACCTCGAGGTCCCCCGCGCCAGCGTCGTGTCGGCGGAGGTGGTCGAGGACGGCCTGGCCGCCGCCCGCGGCGTGCGGGCGCCCGGCCTCGCCCTGCCCGGCCTCACCAAGGTCGGCACCTGGCGCAGCCGCGCCGGGCGCCAGTTCGTCGCCGTCCGCCGCGGGGTGCCGGCGCTGCGCCTCGAGCTGCGCGACGCCGCCTTCAGCAGCGCCGTCGTGTCGCTGCCCGACGCCGAGCGCGTCGCGCGCGAGCTGGCGGCACGGCCGTGACCGCCGTGACCGGCGCGTCCACCACGTCCGTCGGGGCCGCGGCGCGCGGCGAGGGCCTCGTCAAGGTGTACGGCTCCGGCGAGACCCGCGTGGTCGCGCTCGACGGGGTCGACGTCGTGTTCCCGCGCGCCCGCTTCACGGCCATCATGGGGCCCTCCGGCTCCGGCAAGTCGACCCTCATGCACTGCATGGCCGGGCTCGACACCCTCGACGGCGGCCGCGCGCTCCTCGGCGACGTCGACCTCACGGCGCTCGACGACAAGGGGCTGACGGCCCTGCGCCGCGACAAGGTCGGCTTCGTCTTCCAGGCCTTCAACCTCCTGCCGACGCTGACGGCGCTGGAGAACATCACGCTGCCGATGGACATCGCCGGGCGCCGGCCCGACCGCGCGTGGCTCGACACCGTCATCGACACCGTCGGGCTGCGCCCGCGGCTGTCGCACCGGCCGAGCGAGCTGTCGGGCGGCCAGCAGCAGCGGGTGGCGTGCGCCCGCGCCCTCGCCAGCCGTCCCGACATCGTCTTCGCCGACGAGCCCACCGGCAACCTCGACAGCCGCAGCGGCGCGGAGGTGCTGTCGTTCCTCCGGATGAGCGTGCGCGAGCTCGGCCAGACCGTCGTCATGGTGACCCACGACGCGGGCGCCGCGTCGTACGCCGACCGGGTGCTGTTCCTCGCCGACGGCCGGATCGTCGACGAGCTGCTCGACCCCACGGCCGACCTCGTGCTCGAGCGCATGAAGCGCTTCGACGCCGACGAGCGCGCGAGGGGCTGACCGGCATGTGGCGCACCACCCTGCGCAGCGTCGCCGCGCACAAGCTGCGGCTGGCGCTGTCCGCGCTGGCCATCGTGCTCGGCGTCGCCTTCGTGTCGGGCACCCTCGTGTTCACCGACACCCTGAGCCGCACCTTCACCGCGCTGTTCAGCGCCACGTCGGCCGACGTGAACGTCGAGCCCGCGGCCGCCTTCGAGACCGGCCTGGCCGGCACCGGCGCGAGCGGCGCGGTCTCCTACGTGCCGGACGACGTCGTGCAGCGGCTCCGCGACGGCGTCGAGGGCGTCGAGGCCGTCCAGGGGTTCGTGCAGGCCGAGGGCGTGTACCTGCTCGACCGCGACGGCGAGGTGCTCGACACCGGCGGCGCCCCCGGCCTCGGCATCAGCTGGGACGTCGACGAGCGGCTGTCGGCGAACACGCTCGTGGAGGGCCGCGGCCCCGAGCGCGCCGGCGAGATCGCCGTCGACACGGGTGCCGCGGAGGAGCTGGGCTACGAGCTCGGCGACACCGTGCCGGTGCTCACCACCGGACCGCGGGTCGAGGCCGAGCTGGTCGGCGTCTTCCGCTTCGGCGAGAGCGGCGGGCTGGCCGGCGCGTCGCTCACCGCCTTCGACGCGGCGACCGCCCAGCAGCTGCTCACCGCACCCGGCCAGTGGACCGGTGTCGGCGTGCTCACCGCCGACGGCGCCACGGACGAGGAGGTGCGCGACCGCGTCGCCGCGGCGGTCGGCAGCGGCTACGACGTGAAGACGCGCGAGGAGCAGGCGGAGGACCTCGCGACCTCGTTCTCGTCGGCGCTGCAGTTCTTCAACGTCTTCCTGCTGGTCTTCGCCGGCATCGCGCTGTTCGTCGGCACGTTCATCATCCTCAACACCTTCTCGATGCTCGTCGCGCAGCGGACCCGCGAGCTCGCGCTGCTGCGCGCCCTCGGCGCCGGTCGGGGCCAGGTGACGCGCTCGGTGCTGGGCGAGGCGCTCGTGCTGGGCGTCGTCGGCTCGACGGTCGGGCTGGCCGGCGGCTACGGCATCGCGACCGGCCTGCGCGCGCTGTTCGGGCAGTTCGGCCTCACGCTGGACGGCGACCTCGTCCTCACCGCCCGCACCGTCGTGTGGTCGTACGTCGTGGGCGTGCTCGTGACGCTCGCCGCGGCGTACCTGCCGGCGCGGCGCGCCTCGCGCACGCCCCCGGTGGCGGCCATGCGCGCCGAGACGCCCGCGGGCGAGCGGCCCCTGCGCCGCCGCACCGCCTTCGGCACGGCGCTCGCAGCGGTCGGCGTCGCCGGCCTGGTCGCGGGCGTCGCCGGGGACGGCGGTGAGCAGGGCGCGGCCCTGGTCGGGCTCGGCACCGTCGCGCTCGTGCTCGGCGCCGTCGCGCTCAGCCCCGTGCTGGCGGTGCCGTTCCTCCGCGGTCCCGGCGCCGTGCTCCCCCGCGTCTGGGGAACCACCGGCCACCTGGCCCGGCAGAACGCGCTGCGCAGCCCGCGGCGCACGGCCGCCACGGCGTCGGCGCTCATGGTGGGGCTCGCGCTCGTGAGCGCGTTCAGCATCGTCGGCGCGTCGACGAGCGCCTCGGTCGAGAAGCTCGTCGACGACGCGCTCGGCGCCGACTTCGTCGTCTCGACGGCGGTGCAGCAGCCCTTCACCACCGAGGTAGCCCGGCGGGTGGCGGCCGTCGACGGCGTCGACGCGGTGGTGCGCGAGCGCTTCGGCACCGCCCAGGTCGACGGCGCCCAGCAGTACCTCACCGCGCTCGACGCCGACGGTCTGGACGCCGCCCTGCGCCTGCAGCTCGTCGAGGGCTCCGCGGCGTCGCTCGAGGACGGCCTGCTGCTGTCGGACACCGCCGCGCGCAGCTCGGGCACGTCGGTCGGCGACAGCGTCGAGCTCCTGCTGCCGAACGGCGAGCAGCGCACCCTCGTCGTGGGCGGCGTCTTCGAGAAGAACCAGGCGGTCAGCGACCACGTCGTCTCCACGACGACGCTGCGGTCGGCGGGCGGCGCGGACCTCGACCAGTACGTCTACGTCGTGCTCGCCGACGGTGCCGACACGGCGCAGGTGCGGGCCGCCGTGGAGGAGGTGGTGGCCGACTACCCCGTGGTGTCGCTCAAGGACCAGAGCCAGTTCAAGGAGGAGCAGAAGGAGCAGGTGGGCCAGCTGCTGCTGCTCGTCAACGCGCTGCTGGTGCTGTCGGTCGTCATCGCGGTGCTCGGCATCGTCAACACGCTGGCGCTGTCGGTGGTGGAGCGCACCCGGGAGATCGGCCTGCTCCGCGCCGTCGGGATGGCGCGCGCGCAGCTGCGCCGGATGGTGCGCCTGGAGTCGGTGGTCATCAGCACCTTCGGCGCGGTGCTCGGCCTGGCGCTCGGCTGCGCGTTCGGGCTGGCGCTCGTCACGTCGCTCAGGAGCCAGGGCATCGAGGTGGTGTCGGTGCCGGCCGGCCGGCTCGCGGCCTTCCTCGTCGCGTCCGCCGTGGTGGGGGTGCTGGCCGCGGTGTGGCCGGCCCGCCGGGCGGCGCGGCTGCGGGTGCTGGACGCGATCGCGAGCGAGTAGCCGCTCAGCCGGGCAGGGGCACCCGCACGTCGACGCGGGTGCCCCTGCCCGTCGCGCCGTCGGAGCCCGGGCGGCGCTCGGCGACCAGCCGGCGCAGCTCCTCGAGCGCCTGCTCGGTGAGCGGCCGCAGGTCGGCCGCGGCGCGGCGGAGCAGGTCGTCGTCGCCCTGCGCGAGCGCGCGGTCGACGAGCTGGGCGCGCTGGTGCAGCGCGACGAGCGCCGCCGCCACCGAGCCGTGCAGGTCGCGGGCCAGCTGCGCCCGCTCGTGCTGCGCCGCCGCCTCGGCGACGACGTCGTCGGCCGGCCGCTGCTGCGGCACCTGCGCGTGCTGCTCCCCCACGCCCCCAGCCTGCCACTGGTCCGCGCGCACGAGGGCCGGTTCGTCCTCGAGGAGGAGGGGCGGCCGCCCGGGCGCACCTACGGTGGGCACGTGGTCCGGGCGCGCGAGCTGGTGCAGCGGCACGCCGTCGTCGTCGACGCCCTCGTGGCGGCGCTGCTGGCGGCGCTGTCGCTGTCGTCGATGTTCGACCCGCCCGACTTCGTCACCTACGACTTCCGCGAGCCGGACGCGCTCGGCGTCGCCCTGACCGTGCTCGCGAACGCGGCCGTGGCCGTGCGCAGCCGCGTGCCGGTGCCGGCCTTCCTCGTCTCGATCACCGCCTCGCTGACGGTCTTCGCGCTCGACTACCCGCAGGCGCTCGGCGGCGTCGCGGCGCTCCTCGTGCTCTACACCGTCGCCTCGCGCGAGCGGCTGCGCACGAGCGTTGCGTGCGCCGTCGGGGCCTGGCTCGGCGTGGTCGGCATCATGCTGACGGCGCCGGTCGAGGTGGCGCTCGCGGACTGGTTCGGGAACACGTTCGTCCTCACCACGGGCTGGGCCGTGGGCCGCGCCGTCCGCACGCACCGGGCGAACGTCGCCAGCCTCACCGAGCGCAACCGCGCGATGGAGGCGGCGCGCGAGTCGGAGCTGCGGGCGGCGATGGCGCAGGAGCGCAGCCGCATCGCGCGCGAGATGCACGACGTCGTCGCGCACAGCCTCACGGCGATGACGGTGCAGGCCACCGCCGCGCGGCGGCTCGTGCGCCGCGACCCCGACGCCGCGGAGCAGGCGCTGGACGCCGTGCAGGGCGCCGGCCGCGCCGCGCTCGACGAGCTTCGCCGCGTCCTCGGCGTCCTGCGGGCCGACGCCGACGACCCGGCCGACCTCGCGCCGCAGCCCGGCACCGCCGACCTCGGGGCGCTCGTCGCCCGCGTGCGCGACGCCGGCCTCGACGTGGTGCTCGAGCAGGTCGGCGACCCGGTGCCGCTCGACGCCGGCGTCGACCTCGCCGCGTACCGGATCGTGCAGGAGTCGCTGACGAACGCGCTCAAGCACGCCGGCCCGGCGCGGGTGCACGTGCGGCTGTCGTGGACGGGCGAGGCGCTCGACATCCGGGTCGAGGACGACGGCCGCGGGGCGGCGGTGCCGGCCGGCGGCACGGGCCGCGGCCTGCGCCTGCTCGAGGAGCGCACCGGCGCCTACGGCGGGCGGATGTCGGCCGGACCGCGCACCGGTGGCGGCTTCGCGCTCACGGCGGTGCTCCCGGTGCGGGTGCCGGCGTGACGCGCGTGCTGCTGGTCGACGACCAGCCGCTGCTGCTCACCGGCTTCCGCCTCATCCTCGAGTCCGAGGACGACCTGCAGGTGGTGGGCGAGGCGGCCGACGGCGCCGTCGCCGTCCGCCAGGTGCAGGCGCTGCGCCCCGACGTCGTGCTCATGGACGTGCGCATGCCGGTCATGGACGGCATCGAGGCGACCCGGCGCATCACCGCCCTGCCCGACCCGCCCCGGGTGCTCGTGCTCACCACCTTCGACCTCGACGAGCACGTCGTCGAGGCGCTGCGGGCCGGCGCGTCGGGCTTCCTGCTCAAGGACGTCCCCGCTGACGACCTCGTCGAGGCGGTGCGCCTGGTGCACCGCGGTGACGCCGTCGTCGCGCCGCGCGTCACGCGCCGGCTGCTCGACCGGTTCGCCTCGTCGCTGCCCAGCGCCGCTCCCGGCCGCACCGCCTCGCTGCCCGAGCTCACCGAGCGCGAGCGCGAGGTGCTGCTGCTGGTGGCCCGCGGCATGTCCAACGCCGAGATCGCCGCCGAGCTCGTGCTGTCCGAGACGACGGTGAAGACGCACGTGAGCAACACCCTCGCGAAGCTCGGCCTGCGCGACCGCGTGCAGGCCGTGGTGCTCGCGTACGAGTCGGGGCTGGTGCGCCCGGGCGGCTGAGCGTGGCACGCTCCGCCCATGGCGGCGCGCTACGAGTACAAGGTGGTCCAGGTCCGCGAGGGCCTCATCGGCGACAAGATCTCGCCCGGCAAGCTGGAGAAGGTGCTCAACGAGCACGCCCGCGAGGGCTGGCAGGTCAAGGCCGTCACCGCGGCCGACGTGAAGGGCCGCCTCGGCCCGGGCTCGTCGGAGGGCCTGCTCGTCACCCTCGAGCGGCCGCTCGGGTGAGCGGCTGGCACCTGACCGTCGCGCGGGACGACCTCGCCGCCACCGACGTCGTCGACGTGCCGGTGCCGCAGCCGGCGGACGGCGAGGCGGTGCTGCGCGTCGACCGCGTCGGCGTCACCGCGAACAACGTCACCTACGCGGTGCTCGGCGAGTCCTTCCGGTACTGGGACTTCTTCCCCGCGCCCGCGGGCCGCGGCACGGTGCCGCTGTGGGGATTCGCCGAGGTGGTCGCCTCGCGGGCCGACGGCGTCGACGAGGGGACCCGCGTCTACGGCTACCTGCCCACGGCGAGCCACCTCGTCGTCCGTCCGGCGCGGCCCGACGCGCGCGGCTTCCGCGACGCGAGCGACCACCGGAGCACGCTCCCGTCGCCGTACAACGCCTACGCCACGACGACCGGCGACCCGGCGTACGAACCGGACCGCGAGGACCTGCAGGTGCTGTTCCGCCCGCTGTTCTTCACGTCGTTCGTGCTGGCCGACCAGCTCGCCGACACCGCGCCGCCGGTGGTGGTGCTGTCGAGCGCGTCGAGCAAGACCGCGTACGGCGCCGCGTTCCTGCTGCGCGGGCAGCGGCGGCTCGTGGGGCTGACGTCGCCGTCGAACCTGGACTTCACGCGGTCGCTCGGCGTGTACGACGAGGTGCTCCCCTACGACGCCGTCGCCGAGCTCCGGCAGGAGCCCACGGGCTACGTCGACGTCGCCGGCAGCGCCGCGGTGCGGCAGGCGCTGCACGACCACCTGCGCACGTCGCTGGAGCTGGACCTCGTCGTGGGCGTGACCCACCAGGACGGCGAGCGCGCGGGCACGCTGCACGGGGCGCGGCCGCAGGTCTTCTTCGCCCCCGACCGCATGCGCCAGCGGACGCAGGACTGGGGTCGCGAGGGCCTCGACGACCGGTTCGCGCAGGCCTGGCGTTCCTTCGCCCCGGTGGTCGAGGGCTGGGTCGACGTCGTCGTCGGGCACGGTCCCGGCGACCTCGCGCGGGTGTGGCGGGAGGTGCTCGGCGGCCGCAGCGCCCCGCGCGACGGGAACGTGCTGCAGCTCTAGGAGAGGCCGTCCAGCACCGCGCGGGTGCCGGACAGGCCCAGCCGCGTCGCGCCCGCGTCGAGCACCGCGAGCGCCGTCGCCGTGTCGCGGATGCCGCCGCTCGCCTTGACGCCGAGGCGCCCGCCGACCGTCTCGGCCATGACGCGCACCGCCTCGACGGACGCGCCGCCCGCCGGGTGGAAGCCGGTGGAGGTCTTCACGTACTGCGCACCGCCGCGCTCGCTGGCGCGGCAGGCCTCGACGAGCTCCGCCCGGGTCAGCGCCGCGCTCTCCAGGATCACCTTGACGAGCACGCCGCTCGCCTCGACGACGCCCCGCACGTCCGCCTCGACGGCGTCCCAGTCGCCGGCCTTGACCCGGCCGAGGTCCACCACCATGTCGACCTCGCGGGCGCCGTCGCGGGCGGCCTGCGCGGCCTCGGCGGCCTTGACCTCCGGGCGCACGGCGCCGCTCGGGAAGCCGACCACGGTGCAGACCACGACGCCGTGCAGGGGGCGCAGCGGCAGCCGTGCGGGCGAGACGCAGACCGAGTAGGTGCCCAGCTCCTCGGCCTCCGCGCACAGGGCGGCGACCTGGGCGTCGGTGGCCTCCGGCTTGAGCAGCGTGTGGTCGATGCGGGAGGCCAGCTGCGCGCGCGTCAGGGTCACGCCCGCGACGCTACCGGGGCAGGCCGAGCCGGGCGTCGACGGCGGCGACGAGGGCGTCCACCGCCCCGGGCGCGGGGTCGACGAGCTCGAGGTAGGCCTTGAGCTTGGGCTCCGTGCCGCTCGGCCGCACCACCACGCGACCGCCCTGGAGCCGGTGCACGAGCACGTCCGGCGCCGGCTGCTCGACCGCGGTGACGGCGAACCGCCCGTAGGCCTCCGGCGGGTCCGCGAGCAGCCGCTCGACCGCCGCGGTGATGAGGGACAGGTCGTCGACGCGGTACGACAGCTGCCGGGTCTCGTGCCGGCCGTGCCGCGCCTCGAGGTCGGCGAGCCGGTCGAGCAGCGTGCGCCCGCGGGCCCGCTCCTCGGCCGCGAGGTCGGCGACGAGCAGCGCCGCGCTGACGCCGTCCTTGTCGCGCACGACGTCGGGCGCGACCATGACGCCGAGCGCCTCCTCGTAGCCGTAGACGAGGCCCTCCCCCGCGCGGGCGAGGTGCTTGAACCCGGTGAGCGTCTCGCTGAACGGGACGCCGTAGGACGCGGCGAGCACGCGCAGCGCCGACGCGCTCACGACCGTGGTGGCCACCCGCCCGAGCCGGCCGTGCGACAGCAGGTGGTCGGCGAGCAGCAGGCCGGTCTCGTCGCCGCGCAGCGGCCGCCCGCCGACCGCGACGGCGACGCGGTCGGCGTCCGGGTCGCTCGCGATCGCGACGTCGGCGCCGGTCTCGTCGGCCAGCGCGAGCAGCCGGTCCATCGCCCCGGGCTCCTCCGGGTTGGGGAACGAGACGGTCGGGAAGTCGGGGTCGGGCTCGGCCTGGGCGGCGACGACGGCAGGCGGCGCGAAGCCGGCGCGCCGGAAGGCCTCGAGCAGCACCGCTCCCCCGACGCCGTGCATCGGCGTGTAGGCGACCCGCACGTCGCGGTGCGGCGTCAGCGGCAGGGCGGCGACGGCGTCGAGGTAGGAGTCGACGACCTCCTCGCCGAGCACCTCCCAGTCGTCCGACAGCGGGATCGCGAGCACGGGCCCGACCGCCGCGATGCGCTCCTCGACCTGCGCGTCGACCGGCGCGACCACCTGCGCGCCGTCGGCGAGGTAGACCTTGTAGCCGTTGTCCTGCGGCGGGTTGTGGCTCGCCGTGACCATGACGCCGGCGTCGGCGCCGAGGTGCAGGACCGCATGGGCGAGCACCGGCGTCGGCAGGACGCGCGGCAGCAGCCGGGCCCGCAGCCCGGCGCCGGCGAGCACGGCGCAGGTGTCGACCGCGAACGCCTCCGACCCGTGCCGGGCGTCGCGCCCGACGACGACGGTGGCGCCCGGGCCGAGGTGCGCGGCGAGCCCGGCCGCGGCCCGCCGCACCACCGCCCGGTTCATGCCGGTCGGGCCGGCGCGCTCGGGCCCGCGCAGGCCGGCGGTGCCGAAGACGAGCCGGCCGTCGAAGCGCGCGGCCAGGCCCCCCTCGTCGCCGGCGGCCAGGAGCGCCTCCACCTCGGCGCGGGTGGCCGGGTCGGGGTCGTCCGCCGCCCAGGCGCGGGCCTCCGCCTCGAACCTCACAGCCGGGCCAGCACCGCGGCGAGCACCCCGCCGACCCGGGCGGCCGAGGCCGCTCCGGCCTCGAGCACCTCGGCGTGGTCGAGCGGCGCGCCGGTGATGCCCGCGGCCAGGTTGGTGACGAGCGAGACGCCGAGGACCTCGAGGCCCTCGGCCCGGGCGGCCACGGCCTCGAGCACTGTCGACATGCCGACGAGGTCGGCGCCGAGCGCGCGCAGCATCCGGACCTCGGCCGGCGTCTCGTAGTGCGGACCGGGCAGCGCGGCGTAGACGCCGTCGGCGAGCGAGGGGTCGACGTCGCGGGCGAGCGCGCGCAGCCGCGCGCTGTACAGGTCGGTGAGGTCGACGAAGCGCGGCCCGACGAGCGGCGAGCGGGCGGTGAGGTTGAGGTGGTCGGCGAGGAGCACCGCCTGGCCGACCTGCATGCCGTCGCGCAGGCCGCCGGCCGCGTTGGTGAGCACCACCGTGCGGCAGCCGGCCGCCGCGGCGGTGCGGACACCGTGCACCACCGGATCGGTGCCGCGGCCCTCGTAGAGGTGCGTGCGGCCGAGGAGCACGAGCACGCGGGAGCCGCCCACCTGCACCGAGCGCCACCGGCCGGCGTGCCCGGCGACCGCGGGCGGCAGGAAGCCCGGCAGGTCGGCGACCGTGCCCTCGGCCTCGGGCTCCCCCAGGGCGTCGGCGGCGGGCACCCACCCCGACCCGAGCACGACGGCGACGTCGTGGCGGTCGGCGCCGGTCAGCGAGGCGAGCCGGTCGGCGGCGGAGCGGGCGAGAGCAGCGGGGTCGTCCGTCACGGGCGGCGACGCTACGCGCTCAGGCGTCCGGAGGCGGCGGCAGCGCCCGGGCGGCCACGGCGGCGTCGGCCTCGGCCAGCGCGGGCTCCCAGGCCGCGACCGCGGTGGGCCACGGGTCGGCGGCGCCGAGCTGCGACCACGACGGCGCGTCGGAGGCGGGGCAGCCCGGGCAGACCTGCGTGCGGAGCTCCTCGAAGGCGCGCACGGGCGGCCCCGCGACGCGCTCGAGCGCGGCCACCAGCCCGGCGTGCGCGTCCTCGACGCCGGCCGGGACGGCCGCCGTGCGCAGCACCGCCAGCAGCCGCTCGCCGTCGGCCGCCAGCCGGTCGGCCTCGCGCAGGACGTCGTCGGCGGTGCCGCCGCGCGCCCGCAGCGCCGCCGCCGCCGCCCGCAGGGCCTCCTGGTCCTCGCCGAGGGAGCGGACGGCGTCGGCGTAGCGCTGCAGCGCGGCCCGGTCGGCCGCCTGCGCGGCGACGGCGGCGTCGTAGCGGGGCTGCCACTCGGCGTGCGCGTCGGCCGCCGCCGCCACCACCCGGTCGACGGCGGCCAGCACGAGCGGCAGCCGGGCGCGCACGGAGCCGGCGGCCAGCGAGTCGTCGGCGTCGGCCACGGTGCGCAGCTGCTCGCTCAGCCGGCCGCGCAGCGCGGGCCAGCCGGAGGTCTCGGCCGGCGTCACCTCGCGCAGCCCGGTGGCGGCGTCGAGGGCCGCGGTGAAGGCGGCGAGCACCCCGGCGTCGCCGCCCAGGCCGTCCTGCGCCGCGGCGGCGGCGTCGCGCTGGGCTGCCGCCCCGTCGCCGGCGGCGCGCAGGTCGGCGGTGGTGCGGGCGCCCTGCAGGGCGTCGAGCAGCGCGGCCGCGGCCTGCTGCACGTCGTCGACGAGCGCGCTGCCCACGGTCGCGGCGGCGCGGCGGACGGCGGCCGGGGTGTCGGGCAGGCGACCGGCAGCAGCGGGGTCGACGGCGCCGAGCCGGGACCGGCTGCGCGCCTCCGCCTCGACCGTCGCGGTCAGGCCGGCGTGCGCGCGCCCCCACACCTCCAGCGGGCCGTCGGCCAGCCGCTCGAGCGGTGCGAGCGCCGCCAGCACGCCGCGCTCGGCCTCGACCTGCGCCGCCACGGCGGCCCGGCGCTCGCCGCCGTCGGGCCGGAGCCGGCCGAGGTCGGCCGCGAGCCGCTCGGCCGCGCGGGGCGCCAGCGCTGCGGCGGCGGCGAGGGCCTCCGGGTCGGAGGCCGACCCCACGGCGCCGAGCACCCGGGCGTAGGTGCGGGTGGAGGACGCCAGCACGTCGCGGACGTCGGACGCTCCCGTCCAGCGCACGCCCAGCAGGACGGCGCCGCCCAGCAGCGCGAGCACGACGAGCGCCGACAGCAGCCGCCGCGCGCCGGGGTGCGCGGGCGGCGGCAGCACGGGCTCCTCGTCGGTGAACCACAGCCCGCCCGGGAGCTCGCCCTCGAGCTCCTCGTCCCGCACGTCCCCCCGCCTGGCCACGGCCGGAGCGTAGGTCCGGCGACGGGCCCCGGGAGGCCGATCGGCGCGTGTCGCGCCCGGGCTCACGGCAGGCGCGACGTCCAGGCCAGCGAGGCGGCCGCGGCGAGCAGGACGAGCCCCAGCCCGAGGCCGGTGGCGGCGTCGGTGACCTCGCGGCGCTCGGTGGTGGTGCCCACCTGCTCGCCGATGTCGTCGTAGACCGCCGACAGCTCGTCGCCGCTCTGGGCCGTGAAGGCGCTCCCGCCGGTCGCCTCCGCGAGGCGCTCCATGGCCAGCGCGTCGACGGGCACGGGCACGAGCTGCCCCTGCACGTCGACGACGCCCTCCGGCGTGCCGAAGGCGATGGTCGACACGGGCACGCCGGCGTCGGCGGCCGCGGCGGCGGCGCTCTCGACGTCGCGGCCGACGGTGTTGGTGCCGTCGGTGAGCAGCACGACGCGGGCCGGCGCGGCGGGGCCGCCGTCGACCGGCTGCACGAGCCGCACCGCCTCGAGCGAGGCGTAGACGGCCTCGCCGATGGCGGTGCTGGGCCCGAGGGTGAGCTCCTCGATGCCGCGCACGACCTCCTCGTGGTCCTGCGTCGGCGGCACCGCGATGGCGGCGCCGCCGCTGAAGCTCACGAGCCCGACGGCGAACTCCTCCGGCAGCCCGTCGACGAAGGCGGAGGCGGCGTCCTTGGCCGCGGTGAAGCGGTCGGGCTCGACGTCGACGGCCTGCATCGACAGCGACACGTCGATCGCGACCACCACCGTGGCGGCCTCGCGGGGCACGCGCACGTCGGCCTCCGGCCGGGCGAAGGCGCCGGTGAGCACCACGAGCGAGAGCAGCAGCAGCGCCGCGGGGACGTGCCGCCGCCAGCCGGGGCGTCTCGGCGCGACGCTCGCCAGCAGCGGCAGCGCGGTGAAGCGCACGGCGTACGCGCGCCGCCGGCGCTGCACGACGACGTAGCCGGCGGCGAGCGCGGCCACGACCACCAGCAGCCACAGCCGCGACGGGACCAGGAAGCCGCTGGGCAGGGAGACCGGCATCAGCCCCGCCCCCGGGTGCGGCGGCGGACGGCGAGCGCCCGGGCGAGGTCGGGCAGCCAGTCGCGGTCGGTGCGGACGACGACGTGGGTGGCCCCGGCCCGGCGCACGGCCCGGGCGTGCGCGGCCCGCTGCGCGGTGGCCGCGGCGGCGTAGCGCTCGCGCAGCCGCCGGTCGCCGGTCTGCACCTCCAGCCGGGCCCCGGTCTCGGGGTCGGTGACCTCGAGGACGCCGACGGCCGGCAGCGCGAGCTCTCGCGGGTCGACGACCTCGACGACGACGAGGTCGTGCCGCAGGCCGAGCCGCCGCAGCGGCGCGGCCCACGAGGGCTCCTCGCCGGGCGGGTCGCCGTCGAGGAGGTCCGAGACCACCACCACGAGCCCGCGGCGGCGGGCCACGCCGGAGGCCCGGGCGAGGCCCTCGCGCAGGGAGGCGGCCGGAGCGCCGTCGGCGGGGCGCGTCGTCTGCAGCCGCTGCAGCAGCGCGAGCGCGGCGTCGCTGCCGCGGCGGTGCGGGACGAGGTCGACCCGGTCGGACAGGACGACCGCGCCGACGCGGTCGCCCGGCCCGCGGGCGAGGTGCCCGAGCGCCGTGGCGACCGCGACGGCGACGTCGCGCTTCTCCGACCGGGCGGTGCCGAACGCCATCGACGGCGTGAGGTCGACGACGACGGTGGTCTCGAGCTCGCGCTCGGCGACCGGCGTGCGCACGTGCACGTCGCCGGCCCGGGCGGTGACGGCCCAGTCGATGCGCCGCACGTCGTCGCCGGGCGCGTAGAGCCGGGCCTCGTCGGGCTCGGTGCCCGGGCCCGGCAGGTGGCCGAGGTGGTCGCCGTGCAGCAGCCCGTCGAGCCGCCGCGCGACGTCGAGGTGCAGCCGCCGCACCGCCCCCGGCGGGACGAGCGGCGGGGCCGGCGGGGGCGGTGCGG